>JBNAKH010000013.1:0-11225 GCA_052047495.1 Candidatus Pelagibacter sp. | reverse complement strand
TAAGATTAATCTTGTACCATTTGGTGAATTTGTTCCTGTAGAAAACATTCTTAACAAATTTGGTTTGAAAACAATTACAAACAATATTGGGTCATTTAACAAAGGTGATAACAGACATATTATCCAACTCAAAGATGGTAACAAAAAACTTAATTTTTTACCATTAATTTGCTATGAAATTATTTATAGTGGAAATTTAACTAAAAATTTTGATTTTGATTTTATACTAAATATTTCAGAGGATGGATGGTTTGGAAAATCAATTGGACCAAAACAACATTTTATACATAGTAAATTCAGAGCAATTGAAAATGGAAAATATGTTATTAGATCATCAAACAATGGGATGGCAGCAATTATAAATCCATTAGGTTATATAGAGAATAAAATAGATTATGGAGTTTCAGGTTATATTGATTTAGAGATTATAAAAGAATTGAAACCAACATTGTTTTCAAAATATGGAAATAAGATTTTTTTCATACTCATTTTGTTGTATATTTTATTAACTTTTTCATTTAATAGGATCAAAAATGAGTGATTTAAAAAATTTTCTGTTTACAAGTGAGTCAGTTTCAGAGGGACACCCAGATAAGGTGTCGGATAGGATATCTGATATGGTGGTAGACACTTATTTATCTAATGATCCATATTCAAGAGTTGCATGTGAAACTCTTACAACTACTAATAAAGTTGTATTAGCTGGTGAGGTAAGAGGGCCAGAAATTAAAAAAGATGATTTAATCAACAAGGTAAGGGAATGCATTAAAGATATTGGATATGATCAAGATGGTTTTACTTGGAAAGAAGCCACAAAAATAGAAAGTCATCTTCATTCACAATCAAGTGACATTGCTATGGGTGTAGACTCCTCAGGAAATAAAGATGAGGGTGCAGGGGATCAAGGTATCATGTTTGGTTATGCCTGTAATGAAACTGATGTTTTAATGCCAGCACCAATTCATTTTTCTCACAAAATTTTAAGGTTAATGGCAGAAGATAGAAAATCAGGTAGATTAAAAGATATTGAACCAGACTCTAAAAGCCAGGTAACTTTTAAATATGAAAATGGTAAACCGTCAAAAGTTAAATCAGTTGTAATATCCTCTCAACACACTGCAAATGTTAACCAAGAACAGGTTAGAGAATTACTCAGACCATATTTGATAAATTCTATACCAAAAAATTTTTTGGAGGGTTTTAATGAAGATGAGTTTTATGTAAATCCAACTGGAAATTTTGTAATAGGAGGTCCTGATGGAGATTGTGGCCTAACAGGTAGAAAAATTATTGTAGATACCTATGGTGGTGCTGCTCCACATGGTGGAGGAGCTTTTTCTGGAAAAGATCCAACTAAAGTTGACAGGTCTGCAGCTTATGCAGCCAGATATATTGCTAAAAATGTTGTGGCATCGAAAATTGCCGATAAATGTTTAATTCAATTGGCTTATGCAATTGGTGTTTCAAAACCACTATCTATTTATGTAAATCTTTTTGATAATGATTTAGATAAAAATAAATTTGTTGAAGATAAGATTAAAGACAGCTTTGATCTTAGCCCAAGAGGGATAAGAGAGATGTTGGGGCTTAATAAACCCATATATGAAAAAACATCTGCATATGGGCATTTTGGAAGAGAGCCAGATAAAGAGGGAGCCTTTTCTTGGGAAAATACCAACAAATCCGACATTTTCTTAAAATAGTTTTTATTGAAAAATAAAAAAAAACTTTTATATATGCACTTACATTGTTGAATTATCAAAATGGGCTTTGGCCCATTTTTTTTTGGAGTTAACAAAATTATGTTAAATAAAAGAGCGGATAAACTTGAATTATTGAGAATTGCAGAGGCAGTAGCTTTAGAAAAATCAATTGATAAAGAACTTATTATTAGTTCAATGGAAACTGGGATTGCAAAAGCAGCAAAATCTAAATTTGGCCAAGATAATGAGATTAAGGTAATGATTAATAGAGATAACGGCGACATTGAGATTTTTAGAAAATTGATAGTTACAGAAAATCCAGAAAATGCAAACACTGAGATCAAATTAGAGGATGCGATTATATTAAATGAGACTAATAAAGACAAAGTGATTGGAGACGAAGTTTTACAACCACTTCCTTCATTTGATTTCGGAAGAATAGCTGCTCAAACAGCTAAACAAGTAATTAATTTTAATGTTAGAGAGGCAGAGAGAGAAAGACAATTTAATGATTTTATTGATAAAAAAGACTCGATATTAAGTGGGATAGTGAAAAGATTAGAGTTTGGAAATGTAATCGTAGACCTTGGAAGAACAGAGGCAATAATTCAAAAAAATGAAATTATACCAAGAGAGAATATTAAAGCTGGAGATAGAATTAAAGCTTATTGTTTTGATGTAAGGCGAGAACCTCGTGGTCAACAAATTTTTTTATCAAGAGCTCACCCAAAGTTTATGGAAAAACTTTTCGTTCAAGAAGTTCCTGAAATTTATGATGGTCTGATTGAAATTAAATCATCTTCTAGAGATCCTGGAAGTAGAGCAAAAATTTGTGTCAAAGCAGTCGACACATCATTAGATCCAGTTGGAGCATGTGTGGGAATGAGAGGATCGAGAGTTCAAGCAGTTGTTAATGAATTACAAGGTGAAAAAATCGATATTGTAAATTGGTCTGAGGATCCTGCAATATTAGTATCTAATGCTTTATCTCCAGCTGAAGTGCAAAGAGTAAACGTAGATTTAGAGAGAAAAAAATTAGATGTGATTCTTACTGAGGAAAATTTAAGTAAAGCTATTGGGAGAAGAGGACAAAATGTAAGGCTTGCTACAAAATTATTGAATTTTGAAATAAATATTATGACAGATGCAGAGGATTCAGAAAGAAGACAATTAGAGTTTAAGGAGAAAACAGAAAATTTTGTTAAGAATTTAGAGTTAGATGAAACACTTGGACAACTTCTTGTGGCTGAGGGTTATTCGACTATAGACGATATAAAAGATAGTTCGGCAGAAAATTTGTTAAAAATTGAAGGTATAGAGGAAGAAACTGCAAAAGCTCTCATAGAGAGAGCAAAAGAATTTCATCAAAAAGATCAAGAAGATATTTCTGAAAGGATTAAAGAATTAGGTTTGGATGATGGACTAATTAATTTAAAAGGGTTAACTCCTGGAATGTTAGTCACTCTTGGTGATCAAAAAATCCTTACACTACAAGATTTTGCTGATCTAGCATCAGATGAGCTAACCGGTGGATATGATGTAGTGAAAGGTGAGAGAGTAAAAATTCAAGGTTACTTGGAAGATTTTGCTTTATCAAAGGAAGAAGCAGATGAACTTATCATGTCTGCAAGAAAAATTATTTATGAAGATTGAGAGATGAGCTATGGAAAAAAAAACAAAATTAACAATATCAGGTGGCATAGCCAAAAAGTCTATCAGAAATATAGATAAAGCAAAAAATCTTGGAAAGAATTCTGTAATAATCGAAAAACAAACTGGTAAATTTACTAGTAGAGGTGGTTCAATTAAGTCAAACCCATCAAAGATTAAAAATAATTTTACAAGCAATAAAGGAACTTTTGGTAAACCGAATTACACCCCCAAATCACCACCTCTAACAAGTGATTTTGAAAGACGTAAATTAGCTGAGCAAAGAGCCACCAAAAGACTTAAAGAGGAAAATGAAAATAAGAATAAAAAATCGATAAAATCTAATACCAAAAAAAGAGAATTAAAATTAACAGTTTCCAGAGCTTTGAGTGACCAAATTGAAGCTAGAGAACGAAGTTTAGCTTCTGTTAAAAGAGCAAGACAAAAAGAAAATAGAAGTCTAACTAAAGAGGAAGCTCAAGAAAATTTGAAGCCCATCAAAAGAGATATAAATATTCCAGAGGTAATCACTGTTAGAGAACTTGCAAACAGAATGGCAGAACAATCAAGTAATATAATTAAACATATGTTTGGGATGGGAGTAACAGTAACAATAAATCAAAATCTAGCAGCTGATACTGCAGAATATTTAGTTAAAGAATTTGGTCATAACCCAATTCGAGAGGAAAAAGCGGAGGAGATAATCCAAAAAATTAAAGCTTCAAGGACTGAAAATTTAAAGAATAGACCACCAATAATTACAGTTATGGGTCATGTGGACCATGGTAAAACTTCAGTTTTAGACGTTTTGAGAAGTGCAAACGTGGTATCAGGAGAGTTTGGTGGAATAACCCAACACATTGGTGCTTATCAAATAGACCATCAGTCTAATAAATTAACATTTATTGATACACCAGGCCATGCAGCTTTTACTGAAATGAGAGCAAGAGGATCAAAGCTTACAGATATTGTTGTTCTAGTTGTTGCGGCTGATGATGGTGTGAAACCTCAAACTATTGAGTCAATAAAACATGCAAAGGCTGCAAATGTACCAATAGTTGTAGCAATTAAT
Source organism: Candidatus Pelagibacter sp. (assembly GCA_052047495.1). Taxonomy (GTDB): domain Bacteria; phylum Pseudomonadota; class Alphaproteobacteria; order Pelagibacterales; family Pelagibacteraceae; genus Pelagibacter. Next base: position 6,800 of record JBNAKH010000013.1, on the reverse strand, counting down.
AAATGTGATTTACCTGAGGCTGATCCTCAAAAAATTAAAAATCAATTACTTGAACATGAATTAATAGCTGAGGATTTATCAGGAGACACTTTGATGGTAGAGATATCAGCAAAAACTAAATCAAACCTAGACAAACTAATTGATGCAATTATTCTTCAAGCTGAAATTCTAGACCTTAAAACTGATTTTGAGTCAAAAGCCACAGGGGTTGTTTTAGAATCGAAAATTGACATTGGAAGAGGACCAGTTGCAACAATAATTGTGACTACGGGAACTTTAAAAAAAGGAGATTTTTTTGTAAGTGGTCTAAAATGGGGAAAAATTCGAGCCATTATTAACGATAAGGGAAAAAATATTGATGAAGCTCTACCATCTTCTCCAGTTGAAATACTTGGCATAAACGGTGCTGCAAGAGCTGGAGATGATTTTATAGTTTTAGATGATGAGAAAGAGGCTAAAACTTTGAGTGAAAATAGAGCACAAGAGAGTAAAGATGGTAAAAATCCTTTAACATTTGCCACTCAAGAGTCTGCTTTTTCTAATAAGTCCTCTGAAGAATTAAATCTTATAATTAAGTCTGATGTTCACGGATCCTCGGAGGCAATAAAAAATGCTATCAGTCAAATTAAGCATGATGAGGTAAAACCAAAGATAATTTTAGCAGATATTGGAATGGTAACTGAAACGGATGTGACTTTGGCAAAGGCCTCAAATGCAGTTTTGATAGCGTTTAACGTAAAGCCAAGCAAGGAAGCTAAAAAACTTGCTGAAAATGAAAAAATAGATATTTCATCATACAATATCATTTATGAGGTTTTAGATTTCGTAAAAAAAAGAATGTCTGGACTATTAACCCCTGATGTAGAAGAGAAAGTAATTGGGACTGCACAAATTTTAGAAATTTTCAAAGTTTCAGGAGCGGGAAAAGTTGCTGGTTCTAAGGTAACTGATGGAGAAATTAATAGTAATTCAGATGTAAGAGTAATTAGAGATGGTTCAATAGTTTTTACAGGAAAAGTTGGAAGTTTGTTTAGAGAAAAAAATCAAGTAAAACAAGTTAATAATGGTCAAGAATGTGGAATTGCACTCAAAGATTATATGGATTTTAAAAAAAATGATACTATAGAGGCTTTTAGTGTTACATCTAAAGAGAGGACAATTTAATGTCAGATAGAATAGGTAAACCAATTTCACAGAGACAATTAAGAGTAGGTGAAATGATTAAACAATCTTTAAGCATGATTTTTATAAGAAATGAGGCTAAGGTTCCGAATTTAGAAACAAATACTATAACAGTTACTGAAGTCAGAATGAGTCAAGATTTGAAAATAGCCAAAGCATATGTACTTCCTCTCGGAGGAAAAAACGCAGAAGAAACTGTTAATACTTTGAAAGAATACTCATTTTTAATTAGAAAAATTTTATCTCAAAAAGTAGTGATGAAATTTTTACCAAAATTACTTTTTAGAAAAGACGAGTCTTTTGAGTATGCTGAAAAAATAGAGAATTTAATTAAACAAACAAATAAATAGGAAAAAAGAAGTATGAATAAAAAAGCTCAAGAGTTAGCAATGCATGAGAAAGATACTGGATCGTCAGAAATCCAAATTGCTTTGTTAACAGAAAAAATTGAAACGCTTTCAAAACATATTAAACAATTCAAAAAAGATAAACATTCGTCTGTTGGATTATTGAGAGCGGTCAATAGAAGAAAAAAATTGTTAGATTATCTTAAAAGAAATAAGGTAGATTCTTACAAGAATGTCTTGTCGAAATTGAATTTGAGAAAATAAGAGTCAAGATAGATAGAACGGAATGGGACGAAACGAACGAAACGAAATGGAAATGAAATGTTTAAAGTATACAAGAAGGAAGTTGAAGTAGCAGGCAAGAAGATAAGTTTAGAAACAGGTAAAGTAGCAAGACAGGCAGACGGAGCAATTATCGCAACATGTGGAGAGACGGTAGTTTTAGCAACAGTCGTTGGAGCAAAAAAAGTGAATCCAGACATGGATTACTTTCCATTATCTGTAAATTATCAAGAAAAATATTACGCAGCAGGAAAAATTCCTGGTGGATATTTCAAAAGAGAGGCAAGACCAACTGAAAGTGAAACATTAATCTCAAGATTAATTGATAGACCGATCAGACCATTGTTTCCTGATGAATTTAAAAATGAGGTCCAGTTGTTACCAACTGTAATTTCTTATGATAAAGAAAATGAGGCAGACATTTTATCAATTATTGCATCATCTGCAGCCTTAGCTATATCAGGAATGCCATTTATGGGCCCCGTTGGTGCTTCTAGAGTTGGATATATTGATGGTAAATATGTTTTAAATCCATCAAAAACTGAACTTGAAAAATCAAAATTAGATTTAGTTGTTGCTGGTACAAAGGATGCTGTGCTTATGGTTGAGTCTGAAGCAAGCGGGTTGACAGAGGAAGAAATGTTAAATGCAGTAAAATTCGGTCATGAAGGATTTGTTCCGGTGATTAAAATGATAGAGGAATTGGCTAAAGAATGTAGAAAACCAGAGTGGACTGTTGAAAAGAAAGATTTATCTGAGGTAAAGAAAAAACTCGAGGTAACTTTTACCGAAGATCTTAAAAAAGCATTCGCGACAAGAGACAAACAAGACAGATCAAATCAAATTTCAGAAATTACTGATAAAGCAAAAAAACTTTATGAGGAAGACGAAAACTATACAGATCTTGATGTAAATTCTGAACTAAAAAATCTTGAAAAAACAATAGTCAGAACAGATATTTTAAAAAATAAAAATAGAATTGATGGTAGGGGTTTGTCTGATGTAAGGCCAATCTCATGTGAAGTTGGTGTTTTGCCAAGAACACATGGCTCTGCTTTGTTTACCAGAGGCGAAACGCAAGCAATCGTAACTGCCACATTAGGTACATCTGATGATGAGCAAAGAATTGAAAGCTTAGATGGATTACAAAGAGAAAGGTTTATGCTTCATTATAATTTTCCACCTTTTTCCGTTGGTGAGACAGGAAGAATAGGAACTGGTAGAAGAGAGATAGGTCATGGTAAATTAGCATGGAGAGCTATTCACTCTTCATTACCCTCGAAAGAGTCATTTCCTTATACTTTTAGAGTAGTATCAGAAATTACAGAATCCAATGGTTCTTCATCAATGGCTACTGTTTGTGGAACATCACTTGCACTAATGGATGCGGGAGTACCAATAAAAGAACCTGTTGCAGGTATAGCAATGGGTTTAATTAAAGAGGGTGATGATTTTAGTGTATTATCAGATATTTTGGGTGATGAAGATCATTTAGGCGATATGGACTTTAAAGTTGCTGGAACTAAAGATGGAATTACTTCACTACAAATGGATATCAAAATTACCGGTATTACTTTTGAAATTATGGAGCAAGCATTAAGCCAAGCTAAAGATGGGAGAGTTCATATTTTAGGAGAAATGAATAAAGCATTATCAGCATCAAGATCTGACGTTGGAAAACATACTCCAAAAATGGAAAAAATTAATGTTGATAAGAAAGATATTGCTGCTGTTATTGGAAAAGGTGGTGCAACAATCAGAGAGATCGTTGAAAAATCAGGTGCTAAAGTAGATGTGAATGATGAAGGAGTTGTGACTGTTGCTGCTCCAGATGAAGAGTCTAGAAAAATTGCTATGCAAATGATTAAAGACATCACCGCCAAAGCTGAACTCAATAAAATTTATTCAGGTAAAGTTATGAAAATTATGGAGTTTGGCGCATTTGTTAATTTTTTAGGAAAACAAGATGGACTTGTTCATATTTCAGAACTCGCAGATAAAAGAGTAGCTAAAGTTACCGATGTAGTGAAAGAAGGTGACGAAGTAAAAGTTAAAGTTATTGGTTTCGATAGAGGAAAAGTAAAACTCTCTATGAAACAAGCTACTGAGTAAATTTTAGTGGCACCTGACAACAGAACATACCTGCTTATTAAGTGATGTTTTTAGGATCTGGCATTCCAACTTTATTATACCCAGCATCTACGTAGTGAATTTCACCAGTGACACCATTCGCAAGATCACTTAATAGATATAATGCTGAATTTCCAACGTCATGGATATCTACGTTTCTTTTGAGAAAAGAATGATCCTCATTCCATTTATATAAGAATTTTGCATCACCTATTGCAGATGCAGCTAATGTTTTGATAGGGCCTGCACTTATTGCATTTACTCTCATGCCTTTAGCACCCAAATCTCTAGCCAAGTATTTAACACTAGCCTCTAAAGCTGATTTGCAAACACCCATTACATTATAATTTGGAATTGCTTTGGTGGACTCATAAGTTAAAGTTAACAAACTTCCACCTTGTTTTATTATTTTTGATGCTTCTTTTGCAACTTCAGTAAATGAGAAACATGATATTAACATACTTCTTAAAAAGTTTTCTCTAGTTGTATTTAAATATTCGCCTGATAATTCTGATTTATCTGAAAATGCTACAGCATGGACAACAAAATCAATTTCACCCCATTGAGATTTAATATCTTCAAATAATTTTACTACCTCTTCTTTTTTTTCAACATCACAACTGAATGTAACCTTTGAATTTAATTTTTCTGCTAAAGGAATAACTCTTTTTTTTAAAGCATCTCCTAAATATGTGAAGGCGAGCTCAGCACCAGCTTCAGCTAATTTTTGCGAAATACCCCACGCAATAGATCTCTCATTGGCAACACCCATGATCAATCCTTTTTTGCCTTTCATTAAACTCATAATTATACTTTCTGAAATATTAAAGCAGCATTAGTTCCACCAAAACCAAAACTATTAGACATAACTGTATTTAATGTTACTCCAGTTTCGGTTTTTGCAACTATTGGAAATTTTTTAGCCTCTTCATCCATTTCATTGATGTTCGCTGATCCAGCAATAAAATTATTTTTCATCATAATTAAGCAATATATAGCCTCATGAACTGACGCAGCACCTAAAGGGTGACCGGATAAAGACTTAGTTGAACTTATTTTTGGAATTTCTTCCCCAAAAGTCTCCTTAATAGCTTTTAGTTCAGTTATGTCACCTACTGGTGTAGAAGTTCCATGAGTATTAATATAATCAATTTTGTTTTTAGTGGTTGCCATTGCCATTTTCATACATCTGACAGCTCCTTCTCCAGATGGGGCTACCATGTCATATCCATCTGAGGTGGCACCATAACCTGTCAATTCCGCATAAATTTTAGCACCTCTAGCTTTTGCATGCTCATATTCTTCTAAAACTAACACACCCGCTCCACCAGCTATTACAAAACCATCTCTAGTTTTGTCATACGCTCTTGATGCTGATTGAGGTGTATCATTATATTTCGACGATAGAGCAGTCATGGCATCAAACATAGCTGTCATTGCCCAATGTATTTCTTCACTTCCACCAGCAAAAACAATATCCTGTTTGCCCATTTGAATTAATTCCATTGAATTTCCAATGCAGTGACCACTAGTTGCACATGCAGAACTCATTGTATAATTAGTCCCTTTGATTTTAAATGGAACTGCCAAAGTAGCAGACGCAGTACTTGCCATGGTTCTTGGAACTATAAAAGGACCCATTAATTTTGGGGTTTTTGCTCTTGTTTTATCCGCTGCTAAAATTACATTTTCAATTGAAGGCCCTCCAGATCCCATGACTATACCAGTACTAAAGTTGCTTATTTCTTTTTCCTCTAAACCCGAATCTTTTATTGCTTCTTTCATCGCAATATAGTTATAAGCTGAGCCTGAACCCATAAATCGAATTGTCTTTCTATCAATGTGATCTTCAAGTTTGATGTTTGGCTTGCCATGCACATGACTTTTTAAATTATGCTCTTTATATTCCTCAGCAAATGAGATTCCTGACTTTGAATTTAATAAAGATTGATAAACTTCTTCTTGATTATTACCTAAACAAGAAACTACTCCTAAACCAGTTATTACAACTCTCCTCATTATTTGAATAACCCCACTTTTAAATTATCTGCTGAATAAATTTTTTTTTCATCAGCTAATAATATCCCATTAGCCAAACCAACTGTTGTACCACCAGGAGACATAATTTTTTTCATATCGATTTCATATTTGACTAATTTAACATTCTGTAAAACTTCTCCTGTAAATTTTACTGTACCAACGCCTAAGGCTCTGCCTTTTCCTGGATTTCCAATCCAGCCTAAATAAAATCCTACGAGTTGCCACATAGCATCAAGACCAAGACATCCTGGCATCACAGGATCTTCTTTGAAATGACAATCAAAAAACCAAAGGTCTTTCTTTATATCTAATTCAGCCTTTAAAGAGCCTTTTTTAAAAGCACCGTCCTTGTCATTAATTTCTGTAATTCTATCAAACATTAACATTGGTGGAAGCGGTAATTTTGCATTTCCAGGACCAAAAAGACCTCCGTTTCCGCAACTTATAAGTTCTTCATAAGAATAGGAGTTTTTTTTCATAAAATAGATCACCTTAATACTTGATTTTAAACCATTATAATATACATAAAGTTTAGAATTATTATAATTAACAATGTTAAAAAATAGCGAATTTGTTAGCAAATTAAGAAATTCTGGTCTTAGACCCACTAAACAAAGACTTAAAATTTGTGAAGTCTTATTTAATAGAGACAAAACATTTCACTTTACAATTAATGATTTAGCAAAAAACATTGCAGAAAATTTTAATGAAAAAATATCTTTAGCTACAATTTACAACACAGTTCATGCTTTTAAAGATAAAGGATATTTAAAAGAAATTACGATCAGTAGCGATAAAAGTTATTTTGATACAAATATC
>JBNAKH010000012.1:0-6699 GCA_052047495.1 Candidatus Pelagibacter sp. | reverse complement strand
TCAAAATTAACCAAAATGAAATTTAAGATCGATAACCTCCAATATTGTAAATGGTCAAGAAAAGTTTTTGAGATAAATCGTGAGGCTGGTCTAGATGCAGTTCATGTCACAATAGTTTATCATGAAGACTTTGACGAACTTAAAAACGAAATTAAAAAGTGGCAAACTTTATTAAAAGAAAATTCAGATTTAATTTTTTTAGGTCAAAGTTTTAAGGATATTGAAAAAGCAAATAATGAGAATAAAACTGCAATTTTTTTTGGTTTTCAAAATTGCTCTCCAATAGAGGATGATATCAATTTAGTTGAAAAAGTTCATAGTCTTGGATGTAGATTCATGCAGCTAACTTACAACAATCAATCATTGTTAGCGACAGGATGTTATGAAAAAAATGATAGTGGAGTTACTAATTTTGGAAGGGAAGTTATACGAGAAATGAATAGAGTGGGTATTGTAGTTGATATGTCTCATTCAGCAGAGAAAAGCACTTTTGATGCAATTGAGTTTAGTGAAAAACCAATAGCAATCACTCATGCAAACCCATCTTTTTGGCACGCAGCAAAAAGAAATAAATCTTCTGAGTTGCTAAAAACTTTAAGTGATAGTGGTGGGATTTTAGGTTTATCTCTTTACCCGCATCATCTTAAGGACAATACAAATTGTTCTTTAGAAAGCTTTTGTGAAATGGTGGCTAAAACAGCAGAAATAATGGATATTAATAATATTGGTATAGGATCAGACCTTTGTTTAAATCAACCAGATGAGGTTGTTGAATGGATGAGAAACGGAACATGGTCAAAAAATAAAAATTATGGAGAAGGCTCTAAAAATAAACCAGGATTTCCTAAACAACCTAATTGGTTTGAGGATGCAAGAGGTTTTAAAAACTTAGAAGCAGGTTTAAAAAAGGTTGGTTTTTCAGAGACTGAGACTAATGGAATACTGGGTAACAATTGGTATAACTTTTATAAAACTATCTAAATATGAACATAGAATTAAGAAATCCAAACATCATAATGAAGTTATCAAGACTTGGTTCCTTTCATCAATCAAGATTATCTTTTTTACGAAGTTTTTTAAGTGAATTTAAAGATTGGCAATATAATAGAGACTTATTTGATTTGGACCAAAAGGGTTATGGTACAGCAGTATACTCATTTAAAAAAAAAGACAGGGTTTATTCTTTAATCTGTTATGCGAACAAAATTAATGATGATGAAAGATCAGATAGGGTAATAGCAACTAAGTGGGATGCAGCTTTTACATTACATGATGGAGTACCCTCAAAAGAAGATATTGAGAGATTAAGAAATGAAGTTCCAAAACAGGAAGTTGGTAGGTTGTCTTACAAAGAGCTAACATTATCTAGAGCAAATAAATCTGTTAGAGTATTTGATCATGTAGTTGAAAGTCTAAGCAATGGCAACCAACCTGATTTAGAGTTACTTGAAAAAGTTGGATATTTATACAGAACAACTGCAGTTTATGGATCAGGTAAGTTTGGTTTAGCAGATCGATTTAGAATTAAAAATAGAGAGGAAATTAACGGACCATTTAGATTAGAGATGATGTTAGTTTATTTAGTTAGACAATTTACATTTGATCAAGTTAATCATGTTGCAAAAAATGAAAATCCTAATTCAGCTGTTAGATTAGATCCTAAAATTTGCAGAAATTTGGGCATAGGAAATTCGACTGGATTGGGAATGGCCCCATTTATTGTTAATCATCCAACTTTATTAAATAATTGGATACTTAGTAGAGAAATTGCACTAAAAAAAATAAGAGAAATTAAAATTGTTAAAACACAAGATAAAGATTTATTTAAAGATTGTCTGAAAAGTTCTCTTAAAAATATTACTAGCTGGAATACAGAGAGCGAATATCAACTCAAAAAGATTAAACTTTTGCTAAAAGATATCAAAAAATTCATCAGTTATTTAGAAAACAAATTCGATTTTCAAAAAAATTATCCTTTTAATGAAATTTATCTTTGGCTAGAGAAAGAAACTTGTGAGGAGTGCATTGAATACGTTGTCTCAATCATGATGGAACCATTTGGTGATATAGTTCAGCCATTGGTTGCGCAAATGAGTTCTGAGGAAGAAAAATACTTTAATATTCCAACTGAACGTAATGTTGGAGATTTAAAAAAAATTTTAGAAAATAAATATTCGGATATTATAAAAATTAATTTTAATATAGAAGAGAGCAATCAGAAATTTTGGTTTATTTCAAAAAATAAAGAAGAACCAAGATTAGCTAATCGTTTTGAGGAAAATGGTGCAGATTTAGAGCAACCCTTGGCAATAGCTAGAGATATAAAAAAATTATATGAAAGATTATTACCTTTAAAAGATAATTTGAAAATTAATCAATTTTTAATTGATAATTCTGATTTAAGACATGTTGTTAGAAGAGCCTTCATTATTGAAAAATTTCCATATTCAGAAATACAAGATAATACTATTGGAGAAAATTTAGTCCCAATTGATATGTTGCGATTAAAGTTGTCTTTTTTTGGAGCTTTAAAATTTGATCCAAGGTCTGACAAGTGGTTGAGAATATGTATGTTTCAAGGTGCGCCGCTTCCAAATGAATTAAAAGATTATGACGAGCAATGGGTTTATAAAACCCACTCTTAAACTATGAAATCCCTAAGTGAGATAGAAACTACAGCCAAGAGAGCAAGTCGAGCTGTTGGTTATTCATGGGGTGTAGCAGAGGAAGTTGGTAAATCTATAAGATTATCTGAATTATTTGGTTTTCCAGCGATCAAACATCTTAATCAATATTATCAAAATAAAAAAAAAGAAAATTTTGAAGAGATAAAATTAATTAATAAAATTAATAAATCAGATGGATCGTCTTTTTGTCCAATTGTGGTGGGTGTTAATTTTATTGACCAAGTAAAGAACATCGAGACTTTAAAAAAGTGCTCATTCGAAAATCTTGCTTATCCATTATTGCTTTTATCTTTTTTAAGCAGAGCTTCAGAAATTATTGGAAAAAAAATATTAATTTCGTTTGATGATTGTAAATTTTTATTGAATTTTAATGTGAGTATCTCGTCTAATATTTGGGATAAAGAAATGCCAATGTTAGCAAAAAAAGTAGAAATAAGTTTTTTAAACAATGAAGATAACTTTTCCGATCAAGATTGGAAAAATCTCTACAAATTTGCGGAAGATACATTTGTAGAGGAAACTGATAGTTTAAAAGAGGGTGCAGCGGGAGCTGGTTTGACTGATAATGACTGAAGATAAAGAAATAGAAAAAAATCTAAATGATTTAGATGATATTTGTGATGAGTGTAAAGAACAACACGAGAGTGTAACTCAAAACTTGATTCTAACTGGTTTTAAAATTTGTAAGTCTTGCAGAGTTTCTAAAACAATTTTTCCAATCTAAATATGATTAATTGGTAAGGCGTTCATTCGACTTATCACAAATGAAATAGATAAAAAAATAATTATTAAAAACGACATAAAGACTATTCCAAATGATTTTAAGTTAGATTTAAGATTAAGAACTTGTCGCGTCGAGATAATTAATCCAGCAAAAATCCAAAATTGAGTAAGAAAAATTATAGGTATCATTAATTCTGGTGTCACAGCAAAAAATCTTAACAGACCAGGCGCGTGAGCGAAACCAACAGCTGTTAATACTTTTTTAAATGGAACTTTGCTATTTTTATCAGGAAATAGTTTGACCCCAATAACAAATATTAATATTGCCCAAACAAACCAAGTTAATATTGCAGTCACTCCTGACATCGCCACAGCTGTTTTAAAAACTGTGTTTGCAGCGACTGCACCAGCTATGCCATCTAAAATCATAATGATACCGGCAAAATAGACTGAGGCTTCACCAAAATTTTTACTATCAGAATAAAGTGTTTTATCTAGTTTGATAGATTTTAAAATGATACTTAGAAATTCACCGAACATTTATTTTTTTTTATTTTTTTGCTCTTTGTAAGATACGATTAATGGGAAGATTATTAAAGCAATAGCTATAAGAATGCAAATTACTATTAAGAAACCTTTTGTCATTTAAGATGATGGGGGTGAGTAAACCCCCCATAAATCAGATTAACCTTTTGAAACTTCTCTTGTATTGGCGTTGAAAGATTCTTTAAATGGAATATCAACAATAACTGCATCTACAGGCTTACCTGGAGTATCAGAGTATTTTTCAGGTAAATGTACTTTGTATTTAGTTCCAACCTTACCTTTTGGAAATCCATTTGCATTTAATGTTCCATCAAAAGGAACATATCCCATTGCAATGTTTGTTTTCTTTTCAGGATGCCACCACGGTGAAGTAATGAAACCAACTGGATCTCCACCACTATCATTTGATATTAGCCAAAAATCTGGCGCATAGTCATCAATTGGTTTTCCACCTAACTCCAATCCAACTAATTGAAGTGCGTATGGTTTCTTACCATCCTTAAGTTCTTTACCCATTTTTTCTAGAGCTGCTTTACCAACATAGTCAGATGTTTTGTTCCATTCACCTTTTCCTGATAAAGAAACCTGGTAGCCCAAGTTACATTGATAAGGATTATGTTGTTGATCCATATCTTGACCCCAAGACAAAATGCCAGCCTGAATTCTTCTGTGGTGAGCAGGTGCAATAACCATTAATTGGTGTTTTTTTCCAACCTCAAGCACAGCATTCCACATGTCATCAGCATATAAAGTTGCATCTCTTAAATAAATCTCATAACCAGCTTCTCCAGAAAAGCCCGATTGAGAAATCACACAACTTCGCCCAGCAACTTTAACTTCAGCTAAACCATAAAACGGCATATTTTCTAAATCAACTTGATCACCTAATAAATCCTTCATTAGAGCTTTTGATTTTGGACCCTGTATTTGAACAGGACAAGCATCGATTTCTTCAATAGTGCAATTAAATCTTCCATCTGCGTTTACACCTTGCAAGTACAAACCAATATCAGAGTCTGATAATGAAAACCAAAACTCATCCTTAGAAATTCTTAAAAGAATTGGATCATTTAAAACTCCACCATAAGCGTTACACAAAATAACGTATCTTGCTCTCATTGGTGAAATTTTAGTTGCATCCCTTGTGATTACATAATCGACAAATTTTTCTGCATCTGGACCCTTAACTTGAATTTGTCTTTCAACTGCAACATTCCACATAGTTACATGATTAACTATTGCATCATATTCAACCATTGCACCACCGTCTTCTGGTTTTACATAACCTCTTGGATGATAAATACGATTGTAAACTGTCGCTCTCCAACAACCTGCTTGCATAGATAAATGCCAATAAGGTGATTTTCTTACTCTTGTTGAAATTAACATTTCAACTTTTGTTGGTCCACTTTGTCTTAAGTTATATGGTACTTTTCGATCTGATTGATCTACAGAAGTAACATGCTTTAAATTAGTATAGTCAAACTCTTTAGACATAACTATTCTCCTTCAACCACTTGTTAGTTTCCTTCAAGCCGCCGAATGTATAAATGTGGAAAAAATCAGTATGAGATTTAATTTTCCCAATTAAATCATTAGGGTCTTTAGGTTTTAATAAATCTAACGCCTTAGTAAAATTAGATTTAAGAAAATTTAAGGAATTTTTCGCACCAACTATATTAGCAAATTTAATTAAGCTAGATATTTTTAGAGGCCCAGTAATTCCCACATGCACTGGTACGCTTTGTTTAGAAATGAAGTCTATAATTGGCTGAGGATCTAGTAACCATTGAGTTACAATATAATCAGCGTAAGGCTTTTTGTCTTTCATAGCTTTTTCTAAATCTGAATCGGATATATCAGGACTCCCCTCTGGGTGTCCAGCAATTCCTATCGTCATCTTCTCAAAATAGCCAGTCTCCAAAAGTTGAAAAGAGCTATCGAATTTTCCCATCGGTTCTCTCCCCCCACCTATAACCAAGACTTGTTTGACGCCACCATCTTTACATCTCGAAACATAATCTTTTAGTTGTTTTTCATCCTGCATAGATCTTGCGGGAAAATGTGGGACTGGATTGAAACCTTTCTTTACCAACTCAACTGCTTGTTGAGCTGTCTCTTTATAATCTCCTCCAGGTAGCATAGTAATGTAAATATCCTTCACCGCTGGAACTGTGTCCAAATCAGTTTGTGGTCCAATTTCTAGAGAAAAGTTCATTGATTAATGATTATATTTTTTGAAAAAGCTGTCAAAGAAATTAATCGTGTAATATAATCCCAATCTGATTATTGGCTGAAAATCAAAAAAGGATATTAAAATGACATATAAGTGGGATAACAAAAAACCAACAGCACAAATGCTAGGAAGATGGCAGCCATTTCATGATGGCCATTATACTTTATTTAAGGAAATTATTAAAAAAACAGGCCAAGTTTGTATTCAAATAAGAGATGTGCAAGGAGTTGATGATAACCCATTTGATTTTGAGACTGTGAAAAAAAATATAGAAGATAGACTTAATCCAGAATTTGAGGGTCGTTTTAAAATTATGTTGGTCCCGAATATCACAAATATTTGTTATGGCAGAGGGGTTGGTTATAAGATAGAGGAGATAGTATTGTCAGAGGAAATACAAAAAATATCGGCCACCAAGATAAGAGCCAAAATGAGAGAAGAAGGCAAACTCAAATAGAACTTTTGATGAATATATTAGTGAAGAAATTATCTAGCGGTATATCTATA
>JBNAKH010000011.1:0-7347 GCA_052047495.1 Candidatus Pelagibacter sp. | reverse complement strand
TTATCAAAATGTGAACAATCTAAAAATTTCAGAAGAATTGCTATCATTTGTAAATAAGGAGTTACTAAAAGATTTAGATATATCTTCTGAAAAATTTTGGGAAGGTTTTGATAATGCTGTACATGATTTAGCACCTAGAAATAAAGAGCTGATCCAAACTAGAAAGAATTTACAAAAAAAAATAGATGATTGGCATATAAATAACAAAGGAAATGAAATCGAAATTGAGCAATATAAAAAGTTTTTAAAAGAAATCGGTTATTTAAAGCAGGAAGGACCAGATTTCAAAATAGAGACCAATAATGTAGATGACGAAATTGCTCAAATTGCCGGACCACAACTAGTTGTTCCAATAATGAATGCTAGATACACTCTCAATGCAGCCAATGCTAGATGGGTAAGTTTATATGATAGTTTATATGGTACAAATATTATTGAGTCAGAAGAAGGGGGTAGTGAAAGATACGACCCGAATAGAGGACAAGAAGTAATAAAATATGTCAGAGAATTTTTTGATAAATATATTCCAATTAATGGGACTAGTTGGAAAAATATATCTGCACTTAAAATAAAAGATAAAAATCTTATAATTTTAAAAGAAGATAAAGAGTATAAACTTAAAGATGAAAATAAGTTTGTAGGTCACAGAGGTGATATAAATAAGCCAACGGCAATAATCATAAAAAATAATAACCTACATTTTGAAATTATAATTAATCCAAAAGCATTTAGTGCTGCTCATGATATAGCTGGAATAAGTGATGTGATAGCAGAGTCTGCAGTTTCTACAATTTGTGACAATGAAGATAGTGTTGCTGCAGTTGATGCTGAAGACAAAGTAGCATGTTACAGAAACTGGCTAGGTCTTATGAAGGGGGATCTAAAAGTACAATTTGAAAAAAATGGAAAAAAATTAGAGAGAAAACTGAATCCTGACAGAAGCTACATTTCTAAAGAAGGAAAAGGTCTTAAATTGCATGGAAGAAGTTTGCTATTAATTAGAAATGTAGGCCACTTAATGACCAATTCATCAATAATTTTAAATGACGGTAGCGAAGTGCCAGAAGGAATAATGGATGCTTTTATAACAACCACTGCTGCATTACATGATTTTAAAAAAAAGAAAAATTCGAGAACTGGATCAATCTACATTGTAAAACCAAAAATGCACGGACCAGATGAAACAGCATTTACCGACTTAATTTTTTCCAAAGTTGAGGAATTACTTGGCTTACAAAAGTATACTTGCAAAATTGGTATTATGGATGAAGAAAGAAGAACTTCTGCAAATTTAAAGGAGTGTATAAGAACTTTGAAAAATCGGGTTTTTTTTATAAATACTGGATTTTTAGACAGAACTGGTGATGAGATGCATACCTCCATGGAAGCTGGTCCAATGATTAAAAAGGGGGATATGAAATCATCCAGATGGATTTCTGCTTATGAAAATAATAATGTTGATATTGGTCTTAAATGTGGTTTTTCAGGTAAAGCACAAATAGGTAAAGGTATGTGGGCAATGCCAGATAAAATGAAGGAAATGTTAGATGAAAAAATAGGTCATTTAAAAGCTGGTGCCAATTGTGCCTGGGTTCCTTCCCCAACTGCAGCATCATTGCATGCTCTTCATTATCATCAAATAAACATTTTTGATGAACAAAAAAAAATTATGAAGCGTGAACAATCTAAATTAGATGATCTATTGACAATTCCTGTGGCTGATAGACCTAATTGGTCAGTTGATGAAATCAATAAGGAAATTACTAACTCGGCACAAACACTGCTAGGTTATGTTGTAAGATGGATTGACCAAGGAGTGGGTTGTTCAAAAGTCCCTGATATAAATAATATTGGACTTATGGAAGATAGAGCTACATTGAGGATATCGTCGCAACACATTGCTAATTGGATACATCACGGGGTTACAACAAAAATTCAAGTAATGGAAATCATGAAAGCCATGGCAAAAGTTGTGGATAAGCAAAATGAGAACGATAGGAACTATATAAGAATGTCAGATAATTTTGAAAAATCTTTAGCATTTAAAACAGCTTGTGACTTGATATTTAAAGGAAAAGATCAACCATCAGGTTATACAGAGCCTCTTCTGCATTTAAACAGAATAGCAAAAAAATCTAGCTTGAATTGATTTCAGATCTGTTTTTAAAAGCAGAGAATAATGTTCCATCATCAAGAGTTTCTATTTCACCACCAACAGGTAAACCTTGTGCTAATCTTGTAATTTTAGCTTTTGTTTTTTTTAGACTCTCTTGAATATAAAATGCTGTTGTTTGACCTTCAACAGTAGCACTAGTTGCTAAAATTACTTCCTCTATATCGTCTCTTTTTACTCTCTCAACCAAGGAATTTATTAATAAATCCTCTTTTCTCTGTGTTGAAGACGAAATTGTTCCTCCTAAAATATGAAAATATCCTTGAAATATGTTTGAATTTTCTATTGACCACTGATCAGCAATATCTTCAACTACACAAATCTTTTTGAAATTCCCCTTTGGATTTACACAATTTACGCAATCTTGAAGATTAGATTTTAAAGATCCACATGAATTACATCTTGTTACATTTTTATAAATTTGAACTAATACGTTAGCCATAGGTTTTACGAGTTCATCTTTATTATTAATTAATTTTAAAACAATTCTCTTTGCAGATTTGGGTCCAAGACCAGGGAGTTTTGATATTATCTTTATTAGTTCATCTATCTCATTTACATTTTGCATATTTATAGTGGCCACTTAAAGCCAGGGATTCCAAATCCTCCAGCTGTTTTAGAAATTTCCTCATTAGTTTTTTCTCTCAATTTTGATTTTGCATTATTGTGAGCAGCAGTAATTAAATCCTCTAAAACAGATTTATTTTCTTTTAATGTTTCATCTGAGATTTCTATTTTTTGCATTATGCCCTCTCCATCCAAAATAACTTTTACTGAATTAGCTCCTGATAAACCTTCTACTCTAATCTTTTTTATATTTTCCTGACTTTCTTTCATCTTTGCTTCAAGTTCTTTAGCCTTATCTAATATTTTAGTAAAATCTGTCATCTAATCATTTTCTTCTTTTGGGTTGACGTCGATTAAATCTGCATCAGGAAATTTTTCTATTAAATTTTTATATAATTTAGATTGCTTAGCGGAATTGATATTTTTAATTTTTTTATTTCTTTGCTTGTCTTTTATTGATAACTCACCTTTTGACTTACTTAATGTGATGATCCATCTGTTTCCAGTCCATTCAAAGAGTTTTAAAGATAAATCTTTAATAAAATTTTTATCTAGATTATCATTGAAAGATATTTCAATACGATTGTTTTCAAAATGAACTAAATTTACATTTTTTTCTAGTTCATACTTAAGTTTAATCTCTTTTTTTTCATTACAAATTTTTAAAAGTTGGTCGAATGAATTTACATTTAGCTTTTCCTCAGCTTTAATTCCTTTATTATTTTCAATTTTTACTTCTTGCTCTTGTGAAATATTTTTAACCTGACTAATCGTTTCATTCTTTTTTTCATTCACGATGATTTGTTTATCATCTTGCTTTTTAAATTGATCAATTTTATTCTTGCTCAAAGTTGAGTGCTCTTTATTTGCTGAGGACTTTAAATACATTAATCTAATAAGAAACATTTCAATTGATAGATTTTGATTGTTAACAATTTCTAACTCCCCAAGAGTTTTTAAAGTAAACTGCCAAAATAATATTAATGTTTCATCGCTAACTTCGTTGGTAATTTTTTTTATTTTTGAAAACTCCTCATCATTCAAGTTAAAATTCGTGCTCTCCATGTTTAATGAGTTAATATTTTTAAAGTAATAAACTAGCTCTAAAAAGTCATTTATAAATACTTTCGGCTCAACCCCTTGATCATAAATTTTTCTGTAAATTTCTATCGCTTTTTTTTCTTCTCCCTTTAAGATTAATTCAAATAAATCAATCAATTGTGATTTATCAAAATAACCAAAAATTTTTTGAGCAGAATTTAAATCTAGTTCTTTATCTTTATCCAAACTTAATAAAGCTCTATCGAGTAAAGATAATGCATCTCTTACAGACCCCTCGGAAATTTTTACAATTAGTCTCAGGGCATCATCTGATATTTTTCCCTTCTCTTTGTCTTTAATTTTTTTTATAAATTCAAACAATTCACCTGATTTAACTCTTGATAAGTCAAATCTCTGACATCTGGAAACCACAGTAATTGGAATTTTTTTAATTTCTGTAGTAGCAAAAATAAATTTTAAACCACCTCCATTCTCATATTGAGGAGGTTCTTCTAAAGTTTTTAATAAAGCGTTAAATGCTTGCTTACTAAGCATGTGCACTTCATCAATTATAAATATTTTATACTTTGATGTGCTTGGACCATATCTTGAGAATTCAATGAGGTCTCTTACATCATCAACACCTGTTTTACTAGCTGCATCCATTTCTAGGACATCAATGTGACTAGAATTAGTAATTGCCTCGCAGTTATCGCATAAATCATCTTTACATATTTTATCTATACCATTTGTACAATTAAGAGATTTAGCTACAATTCTGGCAATCGTTGTTTTACCAACACCACGAATACCAGTGAAAAGATATGCATTAGGCACTTTGTTTGCTTTAATTGAATTTATTATAGTTTCAGCAATAACTTCTTGTCCTATCAATTCAAAAAAATTTTGCGGTCTGTACTTAAGAGCTAATACTTTAGAATTTTTATTCATAATTAAATGAGGAGACTAGACCCGTTCCACTTTTAGTTCGGCTGCTGAATTTCTTCCCTGACCGGTTTCATGAAGCAAACGCCCTAGCCCCCAAAACTATTATAGCAGGTATAATTTCTAGTCTACAAGAAAAGATTATTTTTTATTTTCCTCTTATTTTGTCTGCCTCAAAAACACCTAAGACGTGAAAATCCTGGCAATGTAATCCTAATTCCTCTAAGGATTTTTGAACTTTTATATCCTCAATATGACCATCAAGATCACATAAAAAAAAGAAAGAGTCGAATGTATTTTTTTCTGGATAACTTTGCAGTTTTGTTAAATTCACACCATTAATAGCGAAACCACCTAATGATTGGTATAAAGCTGCAGGTTTACTTTTAAGCTTGAATAAAAAGGATGTAATATATTTTTTATTTCCAAATTCTGGTTGAGATATATTTTTTCCCATAATTAAGAATCTTGTTAGATTGCCTTTTTCATTTTCAATATTTTTTTTAATTATTTCTAAATTATATGTTTTAGCACTCAAAGATGAAGCTATTGCAGCTTTTGTATTATCCTTTGTTTTTGAAACCATTTCAGCAGAGCCAGCTGTATCAGCCCTCACATGTTCAATTAGGCTATTTGATTTTATAAATTTAGAACATTGAGAAAGTGCTTGTCCATGAGAATAAACATCCTTTATGTCTGAAATTTTCGTACCTGGTAAACCTAATAAATTATGTTCTATTTTCTGAAAATATTCAGAATAGATATTAAGTCTATATTTAAAGATTAAATATTCAATTCCAATATTGCCTGTAATTCTATTTGACTCTGGAATAATAATTTTTGAATTATCGTCTTTTGAGGCTTTTAAAAAACACTCATCAAAAGTTTTGCATGGAATAATTTCAGCATCCTTAAAAATTGATAATGCTGCAAGATGTGAATAGGCTCCAAATGTACCTTGAAAATAAATTTTATTCATTAAGATTTGTTTTCCATGATTTTTTTAACAGCTTCTAAATCCTCTTTTGTGTCAACACCTATAGGGGCAAACTTCGCAAAAGCAACATTAATTTTCATATTATTATCTAGTGCCCTAAGTTGCTCGAGTTTATTTTTGATCTCACCAGCAGATTGATTTAAAGAAACAAATTTCTCAAGAGTATCTTTATTATATGAGTAAATACCTAGATGATGGTAAATGTTTTCTTTTTTTTCATCAATATCTCTCATAAAATTTAATGCCTCCGGAAAATTAGTTTGATTTAAATTTTCTTTGGTCAAAACCTTAACTACATTTGGATTCTCTAATAGAGCTTTATCATGAATTGTGGAAGCTAAAGTTCCTAATTTCGAAGAACTTTCAATCATCTTATTGTTCAAGTTTCTTATATCATCTATATTCATTAAAGGTTCATCACCTTGAAGATTCATTACTAAATCAATATCCGCGGAATTGATTTTTTGAAACACCTCATAAATCCTATCTGTGCCTGTTTTATGCTCATTTTTTGTTAAAATTGCCTGTCCTCCATTTTGTTTAACATCATCAACTATCTCTTGGTCTTCTGCTGCAACTATAACCTCTCCAATATTTGCTTCCTCCGCTTTTTTAAAAACATGCGAAATGATTGACAATCCTTTAATTTTCATCAGGGGTTTACCCGGCAATCTTTGGGCAGACAATCTAGAGGGAATTATTACCAAAGTTTTCATTATTTTTTTAACTATGAGCACAATATAAACAGAGGCAAAATTGTACATCAAAATATATGAGCAATTTTAAATTTATAGTGTTATATGTTCAAAATATTTTAATTAAATGGACTCATTTGAACTAAACAAGATTATCGCTGCTGTTTTATTGGTTGCTCTAATCATTATTGGTATTGGGAAACTTTCCGATGTTATTTTTTATGTAGAGAAACCTAAAACCCCAGGTTACATAGTGGAGGTAGATCAAGCATTAACAACAAGCACAGAAACTAAATCAGATACATCGATAGAAAAAGTTGATATTGCAGCATTGATGGCGATGGCAGATCTTGCTCATGGAGAAAAAGTTTTTAAAAAATGTGCTGCATGTCACTCTATTGTCAAAGGGGGGAAAAATAATATTGGTCCTGCACTTTACAATGTAGTTAATAGACAAGTTGGTGTTGTCTCTGATTATAAATATTCTAAAGCACTTACTGAATATGGAAAGAATTGGACCTTTGAGGAATTAAATGGTTACCTAATAAGACCAGCAAAATGGATTAAGGGAACTAAAATGGCTTTCGCTGGATTGAAAAAAGAGAAAGATAGAGCCTCAGTTATTTTATATTTGAATCAAAATTCTGATAACCCACTTCCTTTACCTTAATTTTCCAAGACAATAAAGTAGTATTGATTTTTGCACGTGAACTCTATTTAATGCTTGTAGCCAAACTTTTGATTGTTTGCTTTTAAAAACATTTTCATCAACTTCGCTTCCTCTTGGGAGACAATGCAAGAATATAGCTCTTGGACATTTTTTTAGAAGATTTTTATTAATCTTAAAATTTTTAAAATCCCTTAATTTTTTTTTTTTATCAACTTTATCATTCATTGATATTACTTTATCTGAAAAAATTACATCTGCT
>JBNAKH010000010.1:0-18308 GCA_052047495.1 Candidatus Pelagibacter sp. | reverse complement strand
TTAATTTACTGGTCAATAATGATTTTTGCTCCAGTGATGTCAAAAGATGTAAAATTTGGTAGGGCCAAACTAAATCAAACTAAGATGGTAGAGATAAAACCAAGAAGTTAATAGGTCGAACGACCCCCACTGATATCAAAAACTGCAGCGGTTGAGAATGTATTTTCCTCAGAAGATAACCAGCAGACTAAAGAAGTAAACTCCTCAACCTCAAGAAATCGTCCTCTTGGCACTTTTGATAACATTCTTTGGACGTGTTCTTTGGTCATTTGATCCAAAATTCTGGTTTTTGCACCTGCAGGAGTAACGGCATTTACTGCTATATTCTTATCCGCAAGCTCTTTACCCAATGATTTTGTTAGTCCAATTGCTCCAGCTTTTCCAACGCTATAGGCACTCGCGTTTGCATTCCCATCTTTACCTGCAACTGAAGCTACATTAACTATCCTGCCATAATTATTTTTGATCATATTCGGTACAATTGTTCGACAACAATTAAAAGTACCCATTAAATTTATATCAACAACCTTTTTCCACATCTCAATATCATATTCCCATAAAGTTGCTGTTGGACCAGTAATACCAGCATTATTAATCAATATATCAATATTTTTTTGTTTAGTGATTTCTTGCACACATTCTGCAACTTTTGAATAATTTGAAATATCAACAATATTAAAACTAAGATTGGGACTTTTAATATCTTCAATTGCTTTTTCGACCATTTTCTGATCATTGTCCCAGATAATTACACTCGCACCCGACCTTATTAATCTTTTTGTAATGTCTAAACCAAAGCCTTGTGCACCGCCAGTTACAATTGCAGTTCTGCCTTTAAAATCAAAAGAAATTTTATCCATAAAATTACTCTCTAGCTAAGAGGTAATAAACTAAAGCTGCAACAAAAGCACCAATAATCCAAGAGTAAGATTGTAAAAACATAAAATTTGTGTTCCAAATTGTTGAAGCAGAAAAAATAAATCCTAATATCAAAGAGTAAACTCCTTTAAGATGCCACCCTCCTGAATAATAATAGGTGCCACTAGTTTCAAGTGAATATATATCCTTGTTTTCTAATTTTCCTTTTTTAATCATATAAAAATCAGCAATCATTAATCCAAATAAAGGACCAAAAAATGCACCGATTGTATCTATATAAGATAATACTCCGACTTGGCTTAAAAAAGTTAACCAAAAAACTCCTATAATAAACCCAAAAATAGCAATTACATAACTGGCACTTTTGAAAGAAAAAGATGAGGGATCAAAATTAATTAAAGTATATTGAGAAGGAATAAAGTTTGCTATTAAGTTTGTTGATGCAGAGGCAATAATTATAAAAACTAAAGCTAAGGAAACCAAAAGAATATTATCTAATTTTCCAATTATATCTGTTGGGTTGGTCAAAATCATTTCTACATTTTGCTCATTTAAATTCTGAAATGCATCAGCACCTGTAACAATAAATAATGCAAAAAATGAAAAAATAATAAGATTTAAAATTAAGCTTAAATTACCTTTTCTTAGTTCTTGTTCATTTTTAACGTATCTAGAAAAATCACCAAACGACAAGATTACAATAGAAAAAAAGGTAAATGTTGTGCCAGCAACTGTTATTATGGGGCCTACATTATTAGCATTAAATATATTTTGAAAATCAAGTACGTTGATAAATGATTTAGCGGTTAATTTTACATCAGATAAAAAAACAATAAAGAAAAACATTACCATTGCTGCATAAATTAACAATGCTGAAAACTTAATTAATCTTTTGTTAAAGTTCATGCCCACACTAAATAAGTATGTTTGTAAAATAATAGATATGATGATAGCAGCCCAATCAATAATGTTTAATCCTATAAAAAAAACTAATAAAATTTCTTTTTGTAAAATTGAATTATCGACTGAATACATTAAAACTCTTATAAGAAAACCAATCGCTTTTGATAAAAAATATGTTTGGATACCAAACATAAAAATTCCAACAATACTCCTCAATAATCCAAAAAATTGAGCACCTCTGAATCCCAATGACGATCTTAACAAAACAACAAATGGTAATCCAAATTTTTGAGATGGTTTACCGATTAGATGAGAAAATATGTAAACAAAAAAAGTTCCTAAAATTGTTCCAAAAAGAACTACAGCAGTATTTAAATTATAAATTAAGTACAAAGATGCAATTAGTGAAAATCCAATAACACTTTGTATATTAACCCCCCAAAAACAAAATAAGTCCTTCCAGTCCCAAGTTTTATTGTTAGGGTTTACAGTTACTAAATCCCAGTTAATGAGAGTTTTTTTTGTTTTTTGCTGACTCACTTAGACAATATAAAACTTTAATATTCTACTGTCCATATAAGAGAGTTGGTAACCAAAGTGCAATTTTAGGAAATATAATGATCAAAACTAATCCAATTACTTGAAGAACCATAAACTGCATCATTCCATAGTAAATATCTTTTAAATCCCATTCAGGGACAACTCCTTTTAAAAAATAAGCTGAGAGTGCTACTGGAGGTGAGAGCCAGGCAGTTTGTAAATTAACGGCAACTAAAATTGCAAACCAAGTTAAATTAAATCCTAACGCTTCTACCAATGGTAAAATTATTGGAATAATAATCATCACAATCGGTACCCATTCTAACGGCCAACCCAATAAAAAAATCATCACCATTATCATCGCTAGAATTAAATACTTGTTCATTTCTAAGCCTAATAAAAATTCAGTCAAAAGAGTTGGAGTTCCTAGTCTTGCAAAAACTGCGCCAAAAAAATTTGATGCTGCGACTAACACCATTATTAAAGCAGTAATTTCTAATGTTTTCACTAATGCTTCTTGAAGTTTTGAAAGAGTTAATTTTTTATAAGCTAATGAAAGTAATAAAGCACCCATAGCTCCACAACCTGCTGCTTCTGTTGGAGTTGCAAATCCAAATAAAATACTGCCTAATGCAGCAAACACTAAAGCAGCTGGAGGAACTAAACCTAAGAAAAATTCTATCCATACTTCTTTCATGCTTGCAGCCCTCATATCATCAGGTAAAACAGGTCCAAGTTTTGGATTAATCATGCATCTGATTGTTGTGTAAGCTGCATACAAACTAGCAAGAAGAATTCCTGGTAAGATTGCAGCTGCAAACAAATCTATAACTGGAATTTCCATAATAGGTCCCATTACAACAAGCATAATACTTGGTGGAATTAAAATTCCTAAAGTGCCTCCGGCAGTGATAGTACCAGCAGCAAGTTTTACATCATAACCAGATCTATTCATTGACTTGGCAGCCATAATTCCAAGAATTGTCACCGATGCACCAACAATTCCTGTTGCCGCAGCAAATATAACTGAAACGAATAAAACTGCGTAATATAAAGAACCCTTAACTTTTGCTAGCATCATTTGAAATGCTGAAAACAATCTCTCCATTAATCCAGCTTGTTCCATCATAATACCCATAAAAACAAAGAGCGGGACGGCTGCGAGCGTTTGTTCGGTCATGACCATTGAAAATTGAAGGGTCATTAAATAAAAAACTAATTTTCCAAAACCAAGATAACCAAATACAAACCCTAAAAATATTAAAGTGAATGAAATGGGAAACCCTATAAATATTGCAAATAGCATCACGCCAACTAAAATGAAACCTAAAATAGCCGGATCAATGAATTCTGCTATCATTTTTTCTCTCCTGGCCACTCACCTTTTTTAGCTGCCCAATAACTTTTTAGTAATTCTGAGAAACCTTGAATTAATAAAAAAATAATTCCAAGTAACAAACACGTTTTAATGGGCCACATATAGGGCATCCAAGTAGTATCCATCCCTCGTTCACCCCTTCTCATTGACTCTTCAACAAAACCTATAGTCATATAAAGAAAAACAATTAGTCCTGGAAAATAAAATAAAAGATATAACCAGAAATCAATAAGACCTTGTGTTTTAGTTTTAAAATTTCTGTATAAAAAATCTGCTCTTATATGCACTCCTCTAGAAAGAGCATATCCTGCACCAAGCATAAATAATGCGCCATAAAGAAAACGGCTTATGTCGTAAGCCCAAATTGTTGGTGCTAAAAATAATTTTCTTGCAAGAACTTCATAGGTCATTGCAAAAATGAGTGGCATCAGTATCCAACAAACAATACTACCAATCCACTTACTAAATTTATCAATATTAACAATAGATTTAGCCATCCATGATGGCATATCGATTGGCATTTTACCTGATCCACCTCGCCTTTCGGCAATCATTTCATCAGAGATATCTAGTTTACCAGGTTCGTCTGCCATAAAATTTTAGTTAAAAAAATTAGAGCGGACTTTAAAAGCCCGCTCTAAAAAATCAAGATTGATTACTGATTACTTTAATGTTGCTGCGTGAGCCATTCCTAGCTTCGCATTAGACATTTGAGCACCACTCCAGAAAGGAACAGCAACATCAGCAAAATTTTTCATTGAAGTGTAAACTTCGTTAAAAAATTTATTATCTTTAGCATTCTTATTTAAAGATGCTTTTGCTGCAGCCATATATTCTGTGAAATAATCTGAAGGTGTATCTTCTAGAATTACTCCATGTTTAGTAGTTAGCTCTCTTAAAGCTTTACCATTCTCATAGATTCTGTAACTTAAAGATTTTGCTAATGATGCATTAGCAGCTACTTCAAGTGACTTTTTCTCGTGAGCACTCATAGCATTGTATGTTTTTCCAGTAATATAAAAGTCAGCATTTACGACTACTTGGTGTAAACCTTGTAAGTAATAGTGCTTTAACACTTTTTGAAAACCAAATGTTAAGTCTGGTTTTGGACAACACCACTCAGCAGCATCGATAGTTCCTGCTTCAAGAGCTGGAAGAATATCTCCACCACCCATTGCAACAGACGCTATACCAATGTCTTTATAAGTTTGTCCTGGAATTCCTGGAGGAGTTCTGAACTTATATTTTCTAAAGTCAGCCATATCTTTAATTGGTTTTGGAAACCAACCTAAAGCTTCTGGGCCAACTGGTTGAATCATAAATCCTTTAATATCTCTTCCCATTTCTTTCCAAAGTTGGTCGTATAACTCTTTACCACCACCATATTGGAACCATGATAGGAATGCGATATTGTCGATACCTACTCCACCACCAGCTACTGGCGAACCAAATAACATTGCAGCAGGGTGATCACCTGACCAATAGTGAGTCCATGCGAAACCACAATCAATCAAACCTTTATCAACAGCATCTAGAGTTTCTTTAACTCCTACAACAGCGCCAGCTGGCAATATTTCAAATTTTAACGATCCGCTCGTTAATTCAGTTACTGTGTCAGTAAAGTCCTTTAACATTTTTACCTCATCAGCTTTAGTGTTAAGAACAGTTTGACACTTTAATGTTTTTGCAGCATTGGCACTTGAAGTAAATCCAAGAACTAAAATTGTTGCAAATAACATTGAAACGATTTTTTTCATTATTTATCCTCTTGTTAGTTAAATTTAACTTGTTTAATTCAATCAGAAAAACAAACCTGACACAAGTGACAATCGATAAATATAAGTGTAAAAGCATTAAAAAGCTTTAACTAAAAAACGATTCAACTATTGATGGAAAATTTTGATTACGTAATTATTGGAGCAGGATCTGCAGGATGTGTTCTGGCAAACAGACTTTCTGAAAATTCAAATAACAAAGTCGTATTAATTGAAGCTGGTGGAAAAGATAATTATCCATGGATACATATCCCTGTTGGATATTTTAAAACCATGCACAATCCCTCTGTTGATTGGTGTTATAAAACCGAGCCTGATGCTTCAATGAACAATAGGTCAATTCGTTATCCAAGAGGTAAAACATTAGGTGGTAGCTCTTCGATTAACGGACTACTTTATATAAGAGGACAAAGTAGAGATTATGATATTTGGCGACAATTAGGAAATACTGGTTGGGGTTGGGATGATGTTCTGCCATATTTTATAAAAGCAGAAAACCAAGAGAGAGGAAAAGATGAATTTCATGGTATTGGAGGGCCTCTATCAGTTTCTGATCAAAGAATTCAATTACCGTTATTGAATGAATTTCAAAATGCTGCAGAAGAGTTTGGTATTCCCAAAACAAAAGATTTTAACACAGGCAACAATCATGGATGTGGTTATTTTCAAGTTACTGAAAAAGATGGCTTTAGATGTAGTACATCAGTTGGATATTTAAATCCAATAAAGAACAGACAAAATTTAAAAACCATAACTAATGCTCATGTAAAACAAATCAATTTCAAAGGTAAAACTGCAATAGGAATTGAATACTGGCAAGGTGATGAACTTAAAAAACTTACTTGTAATAAAGAAATAATTTTATCATCAGGTTCAATAGGTTCACCTCAGATATTACAAACTTCTGGGATAGGAAATTCTCAAAAATTAAAAGACTTAGGTATAGATATAGTACAGGAATTAAAAGGTGTGGGTGAAAATTTACAAGACCACTTGATGTTTAGACCTATATATAAAATTCAAGGACTTAAATCGCTAAATAAAAAGGTTAATAGTTTATTTGGAAAATTGATGATTGGTCTGGAATATGTTTTTAATCGAAGTGGACCAATGACCATGGGAGCGAGTCAAATGTGCATGTTTGCTAAAAGTGATCCCTCATTAGAATTACCAGATCTACAATGGCACGTCCAACCCATGAGTATGGACACCCTAGGAGCAACTAAAAATCATGATTTTCATGCTTTCACACCTACTGTTTCAAATATTAGACCTACAAGTAGAGGCCATGTGAGTATTGTAGATAAAGACTCTAGAACATATGCAAAAATAAAAATGAATTATCTTTCAACCGATCATGACCGAATGATTGCAGCTAGAGGATTAAAACTTACAAGAAAAATTGTCATGGAATCTGAAACATTTAAAAAATATAAACCTGAGGAATATAGACCAGGTATTGACATTAATGATGATGAGGAACTTGTAAAAGCAGGTTCAGATTTTGCACAAACAATTTTTCATCCGGTTGGCACATGTAAAATGGGTCAAGATGATATGGCTGTAGTTGATGAAAAACTAAAAGTAAAAGGAATTGAGAATTTAAGAGTAATTGATGCTTCTATAATGCCAAACATTACATCAGGTAATACTAATGCACCTACAATAATGATTGCAGAAAAAGGTGCAGATATGATACTTACCCATTGATGTTTGCTGAATTATTTACACCAGAACAATTAACTATATTAACTCAAATTATTTTAATCGATTTAGTCCTTGCGGGAGACAATGCAATTATAATTGGTATGGTTGCATCAAAATTTCCTCTAGAGCAAAGAAGAAAAATTATCATTTTTGGAATTGGTGGTGCGGTTGTTTTAAGAATTATTTTAACTTTAATGACTGCATATTTACTTCAAATAACCGGACTAAGGCTTTTTGGAGGTTTGCTTCTTCTTTATATTGTCTACAAATTATATGTAGATGTCATCAAAGGCTCTGAAAATCATG
This sequence comes from Candidatus Pelagibacter sp., assembly GCA_052047495.1. Lineage (GTDB taxonomy): Bacteria > Pseudomonadota > Alphaproteobacteria > Pelagibacterales > Pelagibacteraceae > Pelagibacter. Next base: position 10,820 of record JBNAKH010000010.1, on the reverse strand, counting down.
ATGATATAAAAGTTGATAATTCCAGTTTTTTCAAAGCGATTTGGACAATCCTCCTAGCAGATTTTACAATGAGCTTAGATAATGTTTTAGGAGTTGCAGGGGCAGCAGGAGATCATTATGGATTATTAGTATTTGGTTTGGTTCTATCAATTGCCTTAATGGCATTTGCGGCAACTTTAATATCAAATTGGATTAAGAAGTATAAATGGATTGCTTGGGCAGGATTGATTGCAATATTAATTGTTGCTATTGAGTTGATTTACACAGATATTAAAATATTGTTTTTATAATGTATTTAAAAAATTATAACTTAAAGAATAAAACTGCAGTTGTCACTGGTGCTGGCAAAGGGCTTGGCAGAGCTTGTGCAATAGCACTTGCGGAAGCTGGAGCAAATTTGATTATAATTAGTAGAACTAAAGAAGATTTAGATGAAGTTTCAAAAAAGATTAAAAAATTAAAGTCAAAATGTAAATCTTATGTATGTGACATCACAAATTATAATGAAATTAAAGGCATTATTAACAAACAACCAAAAATAGATATTTTGATTAATAATGCAGGCAATAATATTCCTGAACATTTTACAAAAGTGAAGACTAAAAACATGGAATATCTGGTAAAGATTAATACGATGGCAACTTTTAACCTTGCTCAGCTGTGTGCTCTTAAGATGATAAAGTCAAAAAATAGAAAAAAAATTGGTGGTTCAATTGTCAATATGTCATCACAAATGGGTCATGTTGGGGGTCCTATTCGAAGCGTATACAACATGACAAAATTTGGTTTAGAGGGATTAACAAAAGGTATGTCTATTGATCTTGCTAAATATAACATAAGAGTAAACACTGTTTGCCCTACATTTGTGGTTACTCCAATGACAAAAAAATTTCTAAAAAGTAAAAAATTTAAAAAAGAAGTATTAGGAAATATTCCATTAGGAAAATTTGCTGAACTTTCTGATGTTTCAAGTGCAGCTGTTTTTCTTGCCTCTGATGCTGCAGCAATGATTACAGGAACTTCATTATTGGTTGATGGTGGATGGACTGCAAGATAATAACTAGATTATTTTTTTTAATTTTTTGTTTTATACCTACACATTTAGTAGCAATAGAATTTACCGGAAAATTTTTACAAGGACACTTTATAATTGGACAGACTGATCCAACAGCAAAAATTATAATAGACAAAAAACAAGTTAAAGTATCAGAAGATGGTTTTTTTGTTTTTGGTCTAGATAGAGACAGAAAATTTGATTTAACAATTACAAAAATTATTAATGGAAAAAAAGATAAAATAATTAAGAAAGTTCTTAAAAGAAAATATAATATTCAAAGAATAGATGGTTTAGAGGAAAGTAAAGTCACACCTCCGGAGTCTGTTTATAAAAGAATAAAAGAGGAAAATAATCAAATTGGTGAAGCAAGGGCAATTAATTCAGATTTACCCTTTTTCAAAAATCAATTTATTATGCCTGTTGAAGGAATCATTAGTGGTGTTTATGGAAGCCAAAGAATTTTAAATGGTAAACCTAAATGGCCTCATTATGGAATTGATATTGCTGCCAAACAAGGAACTATGATCAAGTCATCTGGATCAGGTGTTGTTACTATGGCAGAAGATGATCTTTATTATACGGGTGGAACAATAATTATGGATCACGGTCATGGCATCTCAACTATTTATTCACATCTTGAAAATGTAATGGTGTCTGTTGGAGATAAAATAAATCAAGGAGATATCATTGGAACTGTAGGTTCAACAGGAAGATCAACTGGTCCACATCTAGATTTTAGAGTGAATTGGTTTCAGACTAGACTAGATCCTATGTCTGTAATAAATTAAATCATGCAAACATTAATTCTATTAGCTTTAGTTATTGTGATCGGGTGGATATTATTTAGACCTATCACGAAAAAAGAACTGGATAGATTTAATGATAAAGACTGGCCAGATATGGATTTACATTAAGAATTTAAAGAAGGCTGCTTCTTCATATCTTCTTTTTTAATACCAGCTACTCTTACTGGTTTTTTCATAGCATCTCTTCTAAAAGGTTCACCTAATTCTTGATTTAATATCACTTCAATAAATGTTGTAATACCTTTCTTTTGATCAGCACAAGATTGTTTAATGGCAGCTGTAGTCTCTTCCATAGTCTTAACAGTAACTCCTTTTAAACCACAGGCCTCTGCTACTTTTGCAAAACTTAATTCTGGATCGAGTTCTGTTCCAACAAAATTATTATCAAACCAAAGAGTCGTATTTCTTTTTTCAGCGCCCCACTGGTAGTTTCTAAAAATTACCATTGTAATTGCAGGCCACTCCTCTCGCGCACAAGAACTCATTTCGTTCATACTTATTCCAAATGCTCCATCTCCTGCAAAACCAATTACTGGTGTGTCTGGACAACCGATTTTAGCACCTAGTATTGATGGAAAACCATAACCACAAGGACCAAATAAACCTGGCGCTAAATATTTTCTTGGCTTTTCGAATGTTGGATAGGCATTTCCAATTGCACAGTTATTTCCAATATCACTTGATATAATTACATCCTCAGGCATACCAGCTTGAATAGCTCGCCAAGCTTGTCTTGGTGACATTCTATCTGCGTCTCTTTCTCTAGCTTCTTTGTTCCAAACTGTTCCTTCGTCATCATCTTCATGATCTAAACTAGACAATTTTTGTAACCATGCTGATTTTGTCTGATGAATTAAATCTTTTCTTTTTTGTCTATCGGTATCGCCTGCATTTGAAGATAGCTTTTCTAAAATCTGCGTTGCAACTAATTTTGCATCACCACTAATTCCAACTGTAACTTTTTTAGTTAATCCAATTCTATCTGGATTTATATCAACTTGAATTATACTTGCTTTTTTTGGCCAATAATCGATTCCATAACCTGGTAGAGTTGAAAAAGGATTCAATCTTGTTCCTAAAGCTAAAACGACATCAGCCTTTGAAATTAATTCCATTGCGGCTTTTGATCCATTATATCCTAATGGTCCAACTGCTAAGGGATGACTTCCAGGAAAACTATCGTTGTGTTGATAGCCAGAGCAAACAGGAGAATCAAGTTTTTCAGCAAGTTTTTTAGTTTCCTCAATTGCGCCACCAATAACCACACCTGCTCCAGATAAAATTACTGGAAATTTTGCTTTAGATAATAAATCTGCTGCCTTAGCGATTGCATCAGCACCTCCACCTTGTCTTTCTAATCTGACGATAGGAGGAAGGTCTATATCAATCACTTGACACCAATAATCTCTTGGAACGTTAATCTGTGCTGGTGCTGAACCTCTTATTGCTTTTTCTATTACTCTATTTAAAACTTCAGCCATTCTTGAAGGATCTCTTACCTCCTCTTGATAACAAACCATGTCTTTAAATAAATTCATTTGCTCTACTTCTTGAAAACCACCTTGCCCCATAGTTTTATTTGCAGCTTGTGGAGTTACTAATAATAAAGGTGTGTGATTCCAATAAGCAGTTTTAATTGGTGTCACTAATCCAGTTATACCTGGACCATTTTGTGCAATGACCATTGACATTTTTCCTGTAGCTCTTGTGTAACCATCTGCAATCAAACCACCATTTGTTTCGTGTGCCACATCCCAAAAGGTAATTCCTGCATCTGGAAAAATATCAGATATAGGCATAAATGCTGAACCAATAATTCCAAAAGAGTGTTCAATACCATGCATTTGTAAAACTTTTACAAAAGCTTCTTCTGTTGTCATTTTAGTCATTTGTAGAACCTTTCTAAATTACTTTAGAACAATTTTTTTAAAAATTAATTGTTAATTTTTGCGATTAATATATAAGATTTTAGAAAATTCAAACAAACAAATCGACACTATATAAATGTCAACAGATATTATAATTCACGACAAAAAAGACAATGTTGGTGTAGTTGTAATAGAAAAAATAACTCCAAAACAAGATTGTAAATGCTGGATAATGGAGAACGACAGCTCGGTTAACATTCAATCTGCAGATGAAATCCCTCTAGGCCATAAAATTGCAATGATTGATTTAAAAGAGGGAGACACAATTCTAAAATATGGTCACGATATAGGTAAAGTAGTCAAAGCAATTAAAAAAGGTCAACATGTGCACGTTCATAACGTCAAAACAAAAAAGTGGTAATTAGATGGAAATTCCAAAAAGTTTTTTAGGTTATAAAAGAGAAAATGGCAGAGCAGGAACAAGAAATCATGTAATCATTTTACCTGTTGATGATATTTCAAACGCATGTGCTGAAGCAGTTGCAAATAACATTAAAGGAACAATAGCTCTTCCCCATTCTTATGGAAGATTACAATTCGGAGCAGATTTAGAATTGCATTTTAGAACAATGATTGGAACTGGTAGCAACCCAAATGTTGCAGCGGTAATTGTGATTGGTATTGAGCCTAAATGGACTAAGAGAATTGTAGATGGAATTGCAAAAACTGGAAAACCAGTTGAGGGTTTCCATATTGAACGTACCGGGGATATTGGAACTGTAATGAAAGCTTCGAAAAAAGCTCAAGAATTTGTTATGTGGGCTTCTGAAAAACAAAGAGAAGAATGCCCTATAAGTGATTTATGGATTTCAGTAAAATGTGGAGAGTCAGATACTACTTCTGGATTAGCTTCCAATCCAACTGTAGGAAATTTAATGGATAAGCTTGAACCACTTGGGGTTCATTTATGTTTTGGGGAAACATCTGAACTTACAGGAGCAGAAAAAGTTTGTGCTACAAGAGGTGCCACAAAAGAGGCTTCAGATAAATTTATGAAGACTTGGAGTGCCTATAACGATTTTATTTTAAAAGAAGCAACTGATGACCTTTCTGAAAGTCAGCCAACTGCTGGTAATATAGCAGGTGGTTTAACAACTATTGAGGAAAAAGCCTTTGGAAATTTTCAAAAAATAGGAAATTGTAAATTTGTTGATGTTTTAGAGCCGGCTGAAGAGCCAAAAAAAGGAAAAGGTTTATATTTTATGGATACTTCATCTGCTGCAGCGGAGTGTGTAACACTACAAGCGGCTGCAGGATTTAATATTCATTTATTCCCTACAGGCCAGGGTAATATTGTTGGCAACCCAATTGAACCAGTTATAAAATTAACTGCAAATCCATTAACAGTTAAATCTATGGGAGAACATATTGATTGTGATGTTTCAAAAATTCTCTCGAGAGAAATGAATTTGTCTGAAGCTGGAGATGAACTGATTAAGACAACTTTAAAAGTTGCAAATGGTAGACTCACTTGTGCCGAAGCTCTAGGTCATAGAGAATTTGTAATGACCAAATTATACCGAAGTGCTTAAAATTTCTACTTAGCTGGTTTGCTAAAGTGCTTTTTTTTCAAATCAGATAAAAATCTTCGTATAAATGCTGCTGCTACACCTAACGCTATAGCAAAAAATATTGAAAATAAACTATATACAATTGGCATATCTTTAGAAAATTTTTGAACTAAAACTGATAATGGTGTTAAATCTTTCTCTGCAACCTTATTTATACCATTCATAGTATGATCAACAAAAAAAGTATCATACGCAATTGCAATTCCAACTATTAATAATAAAACTGCTAATAACGCTTTTAAACCAGAACTTTCAATTGACTGACCAATTTTTTGACCTGTTTGTACACCAATTATTGAACCAATAACCAACATTAAAACTAAAATTAAATCTATAGATCCATAATTAAATGCATGTAAAAACGTTACGATTACACTTACAAAAATAGTTACAAACAAAGAAGTTCCAGGAACTAATTTTGTCGGCATACCTATTATATAAATCATTGCAGGAACTAATATAAAAGCTCCTCCTATACCCATAATCGCTGCTATAAAACCTACAAATAAACCAATAATAATTGGTGTGAACGCACTCTCATATAATTTCGATTTAGGAAATCTCATCCTAAATGGAAGACCATGTATCCAATAATGAACGTGTAATTTTCGTTTTACAATAGTATTTTTCCTAGCCTTATCGATCTCACCAAGACTTTCAACAAGCATTAAAGTTCCAATAATTGCCAAAATATACATGTAAGCAAGTGAGATGACAGTATCTATTTTGCCAATGTCTTTAAAGTAAGTAAATGTATAAATTCCAATAATAGTTCCTATTGCACCACCAATGACAATCATAAAACCCATTTTATAATCCAATGTATTTTTGAGATAATGAGTAGTAGATCCAGAGACAGAGGTGGCTAAAATATTATTTGCCTCATTGGCAACGGCATAAGCTGGTGGGACTCCTAGAAAAATTAAGAAAGGTGTCATTAAAAAACCACCTCCTACTCCAAATAGTCCTGACAAAACTCCAACTAAAGCACTTAATAAAATTATTTCAATAGCAGTAACATGTACTTGTGCTATTGGTAAAAATACTTCCATTTAAAATAATTAACTTTTTTAAAAAAATTTATTTAAAAGTTAAAAAAGTTCCAAATAATATCACACCCCAGCAAGCTAATATTGCTGAAAAAATTCCAGTTTTAATTAATGCTGTTTTATAATTTAAGATTTTTTGTAGAATTTTTATATTTGAAAGGTGCATCTATATCCTCAATAGCACCAGCAGAAAAATTGTCAAACTTTAATTAATAAATTGTGGCTCCAAAAATTTTTACCTCGCCATCCTCAACACCAAGGACCAGCCTTCCTAAAAATTCTCCAGGCACCTCCTTATTCGTCTGCTTAATCAATACGGTAATATGATCACCTCTTCTTAATGTTCCAAACGGTTCGTAGGTCTCATTTAAATTGGTAATAATCTTGTTGTTAGCCCATTGCTTTCCGAGCTCGACTTCGTTAGCCCCAAACAGCATTTGGGTAGAGAAATCTCTGGTAAAGCCACCATAATCTTTCATATTTGAGGCTCTTACGAGATTTTCCCAAAAAGGCTTGGCTATCGCGTATATCTCCTCGTCAGATTTTTTCAAAAGGTCCATAAAGAAGTTTGGAGTATGGTGTTACGAAGCCTTTTTCTTCTCTTTTTCGTCAACAATATGATAAACTGGTACTTTCTCCAGAGTAAATTTTCCTGTTTTAGGATCTCTTCTAGAAACTGTTAAACAATGCCAATTTTCATCATCAAGTTTCATATGATCGCCTCTGTAATAATAACCAGGCCAACGAGTTTCTTCTCTAAATAATGTATGCTCTGTTACACATTGTGAGGTTAGAGCTCTGTGTTTGAGCTCCCAAGCTCTCATTAATTGATGATAGTCCTCAGCTCCCACATTTTCCAAATCTTCTTGCAACCACTCTAGAAGTTCAAGGGCCCTCTTAAGCATATTGCCGTTCGTCATATAATTTGAGGTAATTCCCCCGACATACTCATCCATAATTTTTTGAAGTCTTTGTAATCCTTGTATTGGAGATATGTAACTTGGTGAAACAGTTCCACCAGTGATCTCGTTTTGAGCAACTGTGTAAGTCTCTAAAGGTTTGTAAACTGCCTTTTTAAAATCCTCACATTGTTTATCCGTAACATTAATTCCTTCTGCTTTTTTATCCTCTATATATTTAACTGCTGCTTTTGCAGCTAATCTTCCTTCAGTAAAAGAGCCTGATGAAAATTTATGAGCACTACCCCCTACTGTATCTCCAGCACCAAAAAGTCCATCGATTGTAAGCATTCTGTTATAACCCCAGAAATATTCTGGTGGAGATAGATCTTCTGGTCCACTTACCCAAGCTCCAGAGCATGTTGCATGTGATCCCATAACATAAGGCTCAGAAGTTGTTAATTCTGGATTTGTATATTTTGGATCAATATTTTGAGATGCCCAAACTACAGCTTGACCAACAGTCATACCTAAAAAATTTTCCCAACCTACTGTTTCTAAATGAGGATCTTGGAAAGCTTCTTTAGTTACCATATGTATCGGGCCACCACCTGCAGCAACCTCTTGAATAAAAGCATGGTTTCTCAAACAAGTGGGAGTTGGATGATGATCGATGTATTCTCCAACTAACTCTTTAGTTTGTTCATACCATTTTTTTTCATAATTTTCGCCATTAGCATTTTGTGTGTATGTTTTTAAATGTAAAAAATATGCTCCAACTGGTCCATAACCATCTTTAAATCTGCACAATACAATTCTGTTTTCCATTTGAGTCATCTTTGCACCTGCCGCAATAGGTAAAGCATAAGCAGATCCATTACTCCAAGGTGCATACCAAGTTCTTCCCATACCTTCTCCAACTGCTCTTGGTTTAAAAATATGTGATGCTCCACCAGCTGAAACTATAACTGCTTTTGCTCTGAACACATGAAAATCACCTGTTCTCATGTTAAAACCAACTGCGCCACCAATTCTATTTTCTTGAGACTCATCCATTAACAAATGAGTAATCATTATTCTGTTGTAAATTTTATCTGCAGATTTTTTTGCTGCCTCGGCAACAATTGGCTTGTAACTTTCGCCATGAATCATTATTTGCCATTTACCTTCTCTGAGATATCTTCCAGTTTTTTCATTTTTCATCATAGGAAGACCCCACTCATCAAACATATGAACAGTTGAGTCTACATGACGAGCCATATCATAGCCCAAATCTTCTCTAACCATTCCCATTAAATCATTTCTGGCATACCTTACATGGTCTTCGGGTTGATTTTCATCCCATTGCATACCCATATAACAATTGATTGCATATAAACCTTGTGCGACCGCACCACTTCGATCAATGTTTGCTTTTTCAACACAAACAATCTTTAAATCTCTCCCCCAATGTCTGGCCTCAAATGTTGCTCCTGTGCCGGCCATTCCACCACCAACAACTAATACATCACACTCCTCATAATGTGTTTTGTGCTTAGCCATTAATAATAAACACCTTTTTTAAAAGACTCTTTTGGAACCGATGGTAATTCTTTATTAGTATTTAATCCTTCTGGCTCACTATATAATCTTTGTGAATTAATTTCTCCTTGGTTAGGAGTATCACCTTCAGCAAGTTTAGGAATAAATTTTCCCCAAGGTTTTGTTGTTATAGGTGAAACGAAGTTTTTCTCTGTTCCGTTTCTAAATTTAATTTTCCAAGAGATAGTTCCTTTTTCTTCTTCTCTTCTGACTCTAACGCTGTGACCCATCGGAGCAAAATCAGCATACCCTCTCACATCAATTGCATGATTAGGACATGCTTTAACACACGAATAACATTCCCAGCAAAAGTTTGGTTCAATATTTTTTGCTCTTCTTATATTTTCGTCAATGTGCATGATGTCTGAAGGACATATATCTACACAATGACCACAGCCATCGCATCTTGTCATGTATACAAAAGTTGACATAATTTTTATTTTTCTCCTTTTTCTATTAACATATTAATAATGTTTTGGCTCTTCTCTTTTTATACCCAGGCCAAATTGTTCTGGGGCATCAGCTGGTGGAGGTAAATTATCCCTAGATCCATCTGCCTCTGCTAAATTTTTCTGAATAGCTGCTCCAGGTTTATAAAACATGTGAGCAAATTTTGACCAATAAACACCACCAAATAAAACTAGATTAGATGCAACAAATAAAATTAAAAATAAATAAGACAAACCTATTTGTCCATTAAATTGAGTGAATGACCAAGCTAACCCAAAAGTTGAACACGCAAGTAATGCTAAAACAAATAAATCAGCTTTAATAATTCTATACCAAGGATGGGCTTCTGCTGAAACATCAACTCTTAAAAAAAACCAAAACCAATATCCTCCTAAACATGTTAATATTGCTCCTGCATGCCAAATCATTGACCAAGTTTGAGAACTTGGTTTATCAGCACCTGTGTAACAAAAAACTAAAATAGCTGAAGACACCCAAAATAAAATTGTGCCATACATTCCTAGAACATGGGCCAGTCTTCTTTTTCCAAAACCTAATTCAGAGGTTGTGCCAATATCAACCACTGTTGTTTTAGCAATGACAGAAACTTTTTCTCCAACCCCTAATTTTTTTGTTGCTGACAGCTTTGCTTTTTTTGCGTTGTTAAAAAAATAAGTCAAATTTTTGTGATGTATCATTTGAATAATAGTTCCAATTGCAATTAACAAAACCATTGCAATGATAAAAGATTGCATTGCAAAGGGTGAAATGGTTTCTGATAAAATTGAAAATGGATTGTTACTTAACATTTCCGCCTTTTGTTAAATTTTGAATTAGTTTTAAAGTTTTATATCTAGTTGAATTTATAGTTCAACCTCAAACTGGGGTCAATTTGTCTTTTATAACAGGCTAATTATTTCTTTTATAATGTTGTTTGTTTGGAATGACTGATCGTACTCCACCCTGGGGATTGTCAACATCTCCTTGTCTTCGGGGAATCAGATGAAAATGACAATGTAAAATAGATTGACCAGATACAATTCCTATATTTGTACCTAGATTAAATCCTTTAACTAAAGGATCTTTATTAGTTATTTCTTTTTTAACAATTTTTATAAGATCATTACATGCAACCAATTCATCATTAGATAGGTCAAAATAATCCTTTATGTGTCTTTTAGGTATAATCAAACAATGATGTTCTGAAACTGGATAAGAGTCATAACTTGCATATGCCAAATCATTTTCATGAGCGCATCCACTTTTTTTAACGTCACAAAATAAACAAGGATTGTTTGGATCTTTCATCTATTAAAATCTATAAGAATTGCATTTGTTTATAACTGCATCATATTCTTTTGACAGAAACTTGAATTTTTTTAGGTTTTTTCTTTTCCATTTAAGCTCATTTATAGTTCTAACTGAGGCAACCCCTTTACCAGAACCTATCAATAATATTTCATCATAATTTTTTATCTC
>JBNAKH010000009.1:0-24693 GCA_052047495.1 Candidatus Pelagibacter sp. | reverse complement strand
TAGATAAAAAATCGTATATTTTTCCATTGGGTAACTCGTTTTCATAATTAATTTTAAATTTATCACTTTTTTGAAAAAAATAGTGAAATTTGGAATATGAAAATTTAAATTGCTTATTTAAAAAAAAACTTTCTCTTTCTGAGAGAAAATCATCATACCACCAATCGTCGCAATCTAAGAAAGCAATAAACTCTCCATTACATTCTCTACAGGCTAAATTTCTTGCTTCGTAAAGTGACGTAAATTTTTCAGAATAAAAATATTTAAATCTTGGTTCATTAAAACTATCAAATATTGCTTTGCTATTATCAGTAGATTGGTTATCCCAGAAAATTAACTCCCAATTGGTATAATTTTGTTTTTGAATACTCTCTAATGTTTGTTTAAGATATTTTTCACCATTATAACAATTTACAATTATACTTATTAGCTTTGACATTTAAATTTTTTTGAATTTCCAAACATTTTTTTACTTTTTAAATCCTAACATCTGAAGCAGGTGCTATCTTTTCTAAGAATGTATAGCCCTTTTTTCTACTGATAAAGCTGCCTCTTTAACGGCTTCAGAGAATGTTGGATGAGCATGACATGTACGCGCTATATCTTCTGAACTTGCTCCAAACTCCATCGCAACTCCAATCTCAGCAATTAATTCACCAGCGTGAGGACCTATTAAGTGTGCTCCAAGTACTTTGTCAGTTTTTTCATCAGCAAGAATTTTTACAAAACCCTCTGTATCATCAATGGCTTTTGCTCTTGAGTTTGCCATAAATGAAAATTTTCCAATTTTATAATTAATTTTAAGATCTTTTAATTGTTCTTCTGTTTTTCCAATAGAGGCAACTTCAGGACTTGTATAAATCACACCAGGAATAGTGTCATAGTTAACATGACCTGATTGACCTGCTATATTTTCTGCAACTGCAATTCCCTCATCCTCGGCTTTGTGAGCTAACATGGGACCACTTATTACATCTCCTATCGCATAAATATTATTTTGATTAGTTTTAAAATTTTTATCTGTTTTTACTCTCTTTTTTTCATCTAATTCCACATTAATTTTTTGAAGATTTAGTCCCTCTGTATTTGGCTTTCGACCAACAGATATTAATACTACATCACATTCAAAATCTTTTTTGGTACCATTTTCGTTTAAAGTTGAAACAATTGCATTATTGTTATTCTTTTTAATTTTCTCTACTTTATGCTGCATATGAAAATTGATACCTTGTTTTTTTAAAATTTTCATAAACTCACTAGAAATCTCTTTATCCATACCTGGTGTAATATGATCTAAAAACTCAACTACATGAACTTCTGAACCAAGTCTAGACCATACAGACCCCATCTCTAAACCTATGTATCCTCCACCAACCACAACCATTTTTTTGGGAACTTGTTCTAACTTAAGTGCTCCAGTGGATGAAACAATTACTTTTTCATCAATTTCAATGCCTGGTAATGATACTGGAACTGAACCAGTTGCAATTATAGTATTTTCAGTTTGTATAATTGTCTCTTTACTATTGTTATCTTTGATTACAATATCATTTTTAGATTTGAAACTTCCAGTGCCTTTAAAATATGTGACTTTATTTTTTTTAAGAAGGAATTCTACTCCTTTGGTCAAAATCGTAACTGCTTTATCCTTATTCTTCATCATTTTTGACAAGTTTAATTTTACCTCACCAATTTCAATTCCTTTATTTGATAGACTTTGTGCGTTATGAAACTCCTCAGATAAATTTAATAAACTTTTAGAGGGTATGCATCCAACATTCAAACAAGTACCACCCAGTGAACCCCTAGACTCTATACATGCAGTTTTGAGGCCTAATTGTGCCAATCTTATTGCGCAAACATAACCTCCAGGTCCTCCACCAATTACTACTGCTTTAAATTTATCTGTCATTTAAATATCCAAAAATAACCTTCTTGGTTCCTCTAAATTTTCTTTTATCATTTTTAAAAAGGAAACAGACTCTTTCCCATCAACAATTCTATGGTCGTATGATAATGCCAAGTACATTATAGGTCTGATCTTAATTTCTCCATCAACCACGATAGGTCTATCAACTATATTGTGCATACCTAAGACACCTGATTGCGGAAGATTAAGAATAGGAGTTGAAAGCATTGAACCATAAACACCACCATTACTGATAGTGAAAGTCCCACCTTGAAGATCTTCAATTGTAAGTTTTCCACTTTTTGCTTTTTCTGAAATTTCTTTAATATTTTTTTCAATATCTGCAAAAGATAGTTCATCCGCATTTTTTAGGACTGGCACAACCAATCCTTTTTCAGTGCCAACTGCAAAACTTATATTATAATAATTTTTATAAACAATTGTATCACCTTCAATTTCAGCGTTTATCGCTGGAAAATTTTTTAATGCTACTATACTTGCTTTAACGAAAAAGGACATGAATCCCAATTTTACACCATAGCGATTTTGAAAATCATCTTGATTTTCTTTTCTCATTGCCATCACATTTGACATATCAACTTCATTAAATGTTGTCAGTAAGGCTGCATTATCCTGTGCTTGTTTTAATCTCTTAGCAATAGTTTGTCTCAACCTGGTCATTTTAATTCTTTCTTCTTGACCATATTTTATTTTTCTTTCAGATGGAGGAGGATTGACGCCCATTAAATTTATTAGATCACCTTTTAAAACTCTGCCATCTTTTCCTGAACCTTTGACAGAACTAATATCTATTTTATTTTCAGTTACGATTTTTCTTACTGCTGGGGATAAAGTTTCATCGATTTTTGTCTCAACTTCTACTTTTAAAGGTTCTACTTCTTTTGTAAGAACTAATGGCTTCTCATCTTCAAAATTTTCTTGAAAAACTTCCATCTCCTCATTTTTATCATCTTCGTCTATCAAATTATCTTTATCTACTTTCACAGTAGGTTGTATTTTTTTAATTTCCTGATTTTCTTTTGATTTGTTCTCACTCTCTGAAACGGATCCTAAATCAGCACCAACTTCAACGATCGATCCATTTTTTGAATTAATTTTTGTAAGAACACCAGATACTGGAGAAGGAACCTCTAAATTTACTTTGTCAGTTTCTAGTTCAACAAGTGGTTCATCAGCTTCAACAGAGTCACCCTCATTTTTTAACCACTTAGAGACAGTGGCCTCTGTGATACTTTCCCCAAGAACTGGAACTAATATCTTTTCACTCATTAATATTTATTCAAAAACTTTCTTTATAATTTCTTGTTGTTGAGAAACGTGTCTCTTGGCATATCCTGTTGCAGGTGATGCATCTGGACTTCTTCCAATATAAGAAATTATACTATTCTTAGCCTTTATATTATCTAATGTCCATTGGATATAGTCTCTGACTGAAAACCAAGCACCCATATTTTTTGGTTCTTCTTGACACCAATAAAATTTTGCTTTTTTTGCATATGGTTTGAGCTCATTAGCAAGTGCTTTTGCGGGAAAAGGGTAAAGTTGTTCAATCCGATATAACACCACGTTGTCTTTTTTTATTTTTTCTCTTGCTTCAAGCAAATCAAAATAGACTTTTCCAGAACAAAGAATCACTTTTTCAATATCTTTTGATTTTTTTAGTTTAATAAATCCTTTTACTTTAGGATCAATAGCATGATCCCATAAAACTCTGTGAAATGAATTTTTTTTACTAAAATCATCCAAATTGGAAATACAATGTTTATGACGTAATAAAGATTTAGGGGTCATGATAATTAATGGTTTTCTAAAATCTCTATGCATTTGTCTTCTTAAAGCATGAAAATAATTTGCAGGAGTTGTGCAATTCATGACTTGCATATTGTCATTTGAACATAATTGTAAAAACCTTTCTAACCTTGCTGATGAATGCTCGGGTCCTTGTCCCTCATATCCATGTGGTAGCAACATTACTAGACCAGAGGCTCTTGACCACTTTCGTTCACCAGAAGCTATGAATTGATCGATAACTACTTGCGCACCATTAGCGAAATCTCCAAATTGAGCCTCCCAGATAGTAAGAGTATTAGGTTCAACTAAACTATATCCATATTCAAACCCTAAAACAGCTAATTCTGATAAAAAACTATCTACTATTTCAAAATTTTTTTGTTTATTAGAAATATTATTTAAAGGGATATATCTCGAATTATCAATTTGATTTCTTAAAACAGAATGTCTTTGACTAAATGTTCCTCTTCCTGAGTCTTGACCTACAAGTCTTACTGGATAACCCTCCTCCAACAGTGAACCAAAAGCTAAAGACTCTGCGGTAGACCAGTCTATACCTTTGCCATTAGAAACTGAAATTCTACGATTCTCTAGAATTTTTGTAATTGTTTTGTGAATATTTATTTCAGTCGGTATTGTATTTATTTTATCGGAAATATTTCTTAATTTTTTGGTGTCAGAGCCTGTTACTCCTCTTTTGTCTTTTCCTCGCTCTGGTCTATATCTTGACCAGGTTCCCTCAAACCACTCTATTTTTGGTTTATAATTTTTTGCATTTTTAAATTGATCATCTAAAAGATCTTTAAATTTCTTTATAGAATCATTTAAATAATCATTTGTAATTGATCCTTCACTTACCAGTTTTTCACCATAAACTTTAATAGTTGAGGGATGAGATCTTATCTTTTTATACATTAAAGGCTGAGTAAATGAAGGCTCGTCACCCTCATTATGTCCAAATCTTCTGTAGCAAATTAAATCAATGACAACATCTCTATTAAATTTTAATCTAAAGTCTGTTGCAATTCTTGCTGCATAAACAACTGCTTCCGGATCGTCACCATTAACATGAATAATTGGAGCTTCAACCATTTTAGCTATATCAGATGGATATGGCGAAGATCTCGCAAATCTTGGGCTTGTTGTAAAACCTATTTGATTGTTTACGATAATATGAATTGTGCCACCAGTGTTATGTCCTGGAAGACCAGACATTGCAAAGCATTCAGCAACTACCCCTTGTCCAGCAAAGGCTGCATCTCCATGAATAAGAATCGGAATTACTTTTTTTCTCTCTTTATCTTTATGAAAAAATTGTTTCGCTCTAGTTTGTCCTAAGACGACTGGATTTACTGCTTCTAAATGTGAAGGATTATCGGTCAAACTAACATGAACTGAATTTCCATCAAACTCTCTATTAGATGAAGCACCTAAATGATATTTAACATCTCCAGTATCATCTTTAGACTTTGAACTTATTTCTCCCGCAAACTCATTAAATATTCTTTTGTAAGATTTTTGAAGAACATTAGCTAATACATTAAGTCGACCTCTATGAGACATCCCAATTTTAACTTCTCTAACATTTGACTGACCGCCAATTTTTATTATTTGTTCAAGTGCAGGAATTAAGCTTTCACCACCATCAAGACCAAATCTTTTGGTCCCAACATATTTTGTATGAAGAAATTTTTCAAAACCCTCAGCTTGAATCAGTTTGTTAAGAATTGCCTCTTTACCATTTTGTGTAAAGTTAAAATCATCAGCCTTTTCAACACGATCTCTAAACCATTTTCTTTCAGTGGGATTTGAAATATGCATATATTCATAACCTAAAGAACCACAATACTTTTCTTTTAAGAATTTTAATATCTCATTAATATTTGAGTATTGCTTATTAGTGACATTGTCTAAGAAAATTTTTTTTTGATAATCTTCTTTTTTAAATCCATAAGACTCTGGATGAAGTTCCTCTAAATAATCTGTTTTTAACAATCCTAATGGATCTAACTTTGCAATAAGATGACCTCTTTGTCTATACGACCTGATCATCGCAACAGCTTTAATTGAATTTGTATTTGATTTAATTATATCATCATTATTTTGCTCTGTGATTTGATTTTCAAAATTTTGCTTTTTATTTATTGAAACTTTCTTAGAAGGACTCCACGAAGGGCCATTGATTTCATTTACAATTATATCGTCTTCATCGCCAACTTCTTTAAAATATTTTCTCCAGCTATCAGGTAATTCAGGATCATTATTTACAAATTTTAAGTACATTTCTTCGATGAAAGCGCTGTTTGATTTGTTGAGAAATGCTGTTTTTTTAAATTCTAAATTTTTAGAAGAAGACATTATGTTAAATCAATATAAACTGACTAAGAAATTTTTCAATCAGACAATTTATCGAAAAGTGTTTTTCCAATTTTGGATGGAGAATTCGCCATTGTTATCCCACAATCTTCCATCTTTTTAATCTTATCTTTAGCGCCACCTTTACCGCCTGAAATGATTGCACCAGCATGGCCCATTCTACGACCTGGTGGTGCTGTTATACCAGCTATAAAGCCAACAATTGGTTTTTTTATTTTGTGATTTTGAATAAATTCTGCTGCTTCCTCTTCAGCTGTTCCTCCGATTTCTCCTATCATTAAAATAGACTCTGTTTCGTAATCATTCAAAAATAAATCTAAGCAATCAATAAAATTTGTACCATTTATTGGATCTCCACCAATACCTATACAAGTAGATTGACCTAAACCATTTTCTGTGGTTTGAGCAACTGCCTCATAGGTTAAAGTCCCAGATCTAGAGACAATACCAACTGAACCTTTTTTGTGGATATTGCCTGGCATAATACCAATTTTACATTCATCAGGAGTTATTATTCCTGGGCAATTAGGTCCAATTAATCTGGAATTTGATTTTAGTAATTTCTGTTTAACTCTCAACATATCTTGAATTGGGATTCCTTCAGTAATGCAAACAATTAACTCGATTGATGCCTCTATTGCCTCAATGATTGCTGCAGCAGCAAACTTCGCTGGCACATATATCATCGTGGCGTTGGCGCCCTCAGAGTTTTTAGCCTCTTTAACTGTATTAAAAACTGGTAATCCTAAATGTTTTTGACCTCCTTTTTTAGGAGTGACTCCACCTACTAATTTTGTTCCATATTTAATTGCTTGCTCAGAGTGAAATGTTCCATGCGAACCAGTAAAACCCTGACAAATTAACTTAGTTTCTTTATTTACAAGAACTGACATTATTTTATGGCCTTAACAATTTTATTTGCTGCATCATCTAAATTTTCAGCAGAGATAAGTTTTAATCCAGAATTGTCTAATATAGTTTTTCCTTCTTTAAAATTTGTGCCAGCTAATCTCACTACCAAAGGAACATTGATATCGATTTCTTTTGCTGCATCAACCACACCTTGGGCAAGAACATCACATCTCATGATGCCACCAAAAATATTGATTAAAATACCTTTAACATTTTTATCTGATAAAATTATTTTAAAGGCTGCAGAAACTTTCTCCTTTGACGCTCCTCCACCAACATCTAGAAAATTCGCTGGCTCTTCTCCGTATAACTTTATTATATCCATTGTAGCCATTGCTAAACCAGCTCCATTTACCATACAACCAATACTTCCATCTAATTTTATATAAGCTAAATCGTGTTTACTAGCTTCGATCTCTATAGGGTCTTCCTCATTTAGATCTCTAAGATTTAAAATCTCTGGATGTCTAAATAAAGCATTGCTATCAAAATTAATTTTTGCATCTAGACAAACAATTTTTTTTTCTTTTGTTAAAATTAATGGATTAACTTCAACCATATTTGCGTCTGTTTTAACGAACATTTTAAAAATCGATTTTATTAAAGAAATAGCTTCCATCTTAGAGCTATCCTCTAAATCGAAAATTTTGATTATCTTTTCACACTCTGTATCAGAAATTTCTTCTGTAAGATCAATTTTGTTCGTTAAAATTTTGTCTGGGGATTTTACTGCTACTTCTTCAATATCCATCCCTCCCTCATTGCTAGAAATAAATGCAATTTTAGATGTGGCTCTATCAATTAAACATGATAAATAAAATTCTTTCTCTATATTAGAGGAAGTTTCAACATAAAGTCTTTTTACTTCTCGACCTTCTGGCCCAGTTTGATGTGTGATTAATTTTTTTCCAAGAAGTTCATTGGCCGATTTTTCTAATTCATCTAAATTATTTAAGATTTTTACTCCTCCCGCTTTCCCTCTCCCACCTGCATGGATTTGCGCTTTTAATACATATTTATCAGTTTTTAGTTTTTTACATTTTTCAATTAAATCTTTAACATTAAACGCAAAAACTCCCTCTGGGACAACTGCACCAAACTCTTTTAAGATTTGTTTAGCTTGGTGTTCGTGAATATTCATTTTTTAGCTAAATCAGGATCGATTTTAGAAGCTGCTTCCCAAAGTTTTTTTACCGCTTCAACTGAATGTAAAAATTCAGACTTTTCTTTTTCATCTAAGTTAATTTCTTCTATTTTTTCAACACCACTTTTTCCAATGATAATTGGCACGCCAGCATAAATATCTTTTATTCCATACTCACCATTTAATTGAGCAGCACACGGAAGTATTTTTTTTTCATCATTGAGATAAGCTTTAGCCATTTCAATTCCGGAGGCTGCAGGTGCATAAAAGGCAGAACCCTTTTCTAAAAATTTTACTATTTCGGCTCCACCATCTCGAGTTCGTTGATTTATTTCTTCTAATCTTTCTTTTGAAATTTTTCCGTCATTAACCAAATCTAATAAAGGTTTTCCAGATACTTTGGTAAATCTTGGAAGAGGAACCATTGTATCTCCATGCCCTCCCATAACCATCGCGTCTATCTCTTTTACTGGTACATCAAATTCTAAAGATAAAAATAATTTGAATCTCGAGCTATCTAAAATACCGGCCATTCCAACAACTTTGTTAGATGGTAAACCTGAAAATTTTTGGAATGCCATTACCATTACATCAAGTGGATTAGTTATACAAATTACAAAGGCATCAGGAGCATTTTCTTTTACTCCATTTGCAACTTTTTTAATTATTTTTAAATTAATACCTAATAAATCATCTCTACTCATACCAGGTTTTCTTGGAACTCCAGCAGTAATTATTACTACATCTGATCCCTCAATATCTTTGTAATTATCAGTCCCAGAAAATTTCACATTAAATCCATCTACAGATGAGGACTGGGCAATATCCAAAGCTTTTCCTTTAGCAATTCCACTTGCTACATCGAATAAAACTACTTCTTCAACCAATTCTTTAGTTCCTATTAAGTGAGCTAACGTTCCTCCAATTTGACCTGCACCAATTAATGATATTTTACTATTTTTTTTTGTCATTTTTTTTATTTCATTGTAGGCATCACAAATTCTGCATTTGACCTGATGCCTGAGGGCCATCTTGAAGTTATTGTTTTTAATTTTGTATAAAATTTTATACCCTCCATACCATGCATTGCGCTATCTCCAAATAAAGATCTTTTCCATCCACCAAAACTGTGAAAGGCCATTGGTACAGGAATTGGCACATTAATACCTACCATTCCAACCTGAATCTTGCTCGCAAAAGTTCTTCCAGCATCTCCATCTCTTGTGTAAATGCTCACCCCATTTCCATATTCATGATCATTTATTAAATTTGCTGCATCCTCAAAAGTTTTTACTCGAACTACAGATAACACTGGTCCAAATATTTCCTCTTTATAAATTCTCATTTCTTTTTTAACATGGTCGAATAAACAGCCACCAATATAAAAACCATTTTCATATCCTTGTAATTTTAGGCTTCTGCCGTCTACAACAAGCTTAGCTCCCTCTTTTACTCCTAAATCTACATATCCTCTTACTTTTTCTAAATGCTCTTTTGTTACTAAAGGTCCCATTTCAGAATTTTTATCCATTCCTGGTCCTACTTTTAAAGCTTCTGCTTTTTTTGAAAGTCTTGAAACAAGTTCATCACCTATGTCTCCAACTGCTACCGCAACTGATTGTGCCATACATCTTTCTCCTGCAGACCCATATGCAGCTCCCATTAATCCATTCACTGCACCATCTAAATCACAATCAGGCATCACTACCAAATGATTTTTAGCACCTCCCAAAGCTTGAACTCTTTTTTCATTCTTGGCTGAATTTTCATAAATATATTTTGCAATTGGGGTAGAGCCAACAAAACTTACTGCCTTTATATCCGGGTTTGTTAAAATAGCATCAACAGCTTCTTTATCTCCATTTATCACATTAAAAACGCCATCGGGTAAACCTGCTTCTTTTAAAAGTTCAGCTAATTTAATGGAACAAGAGGGATCTTTTTCAGATGGCTTCAATATAAAAGTATTTCCACAAGCAATTGCAATTGGAAACATCCACATTGGTACCATTGCTGGAAAATTAAAAGGTGTAATACCTGCAACTACACCTAATGGCTGTCGCATAGACCAACTATCAACATTTGTACCAACATTTTCTGAAAATTCACCTTTCAACAAATGAGGAATACCACAAGCAAATTCAACAACTTCTAACCCTCGAGTTAGTGAACCTTTTGCGTCCTCATATACCTTTCCATGTTCATTCACAATTAGTTGTGTGAGTTCATCTGAATTTTTTTCAATAAGTTCCTTGAATTTAAACATGACTCTAGCTCTCACTAAAGAAGGTTTTACTGACCATTCTTGAAAAGCTTTTTTTGCTACTTCTACCGCACTATCCAAATCTTTTTTAGACGCGATTCTTACTTCTTTTTCTTGATCACCAGTTGCTGGATTAAAAACTTTACCCTTTTTATTTGATGTTCCGGGAATTATTTTTCCACCTACAAAATGTTCAATTAATTTCATGAATAGGACCTTTTAAATTAAAAATTGTTATTAGTCTATTGTTTAAATATTAGCTGTTGCTAACATTTTTTTTATTTCAGCAATTGCTTTTGCAGGATTTAAACCTTTTGGACAAGCGCTAGTACAGTTTAAAATTGTGTGACACCTATAAAGTTTAAGTTCATCTGCCACCTTTTTTAATCTTGAATTTCTCTCTTCATCTCTACTATCTATGATCCATCGATAGGCTTGTAAAAGTACTGCTGGTCCTAGATACTTATCACCATTCCACCAATAACTTGGGCAAGAAGTTGAACAACACGCACACATTATACATTCATATGCGCCATCTAGTTTAGCTCTATCTTCTTTAGATTGAAAAATTTCTTTAGTTTCTGACTTTGAATTTGATTTTAACCATGGCTCAATTGATTGATATTGTTTATATAAACCATCCAAGTCACCTATTAGATCTTTTTTGACCTTAAGGTGTGGTAATGGGTAGATATTGATATCACCATCTATTTCTTTGTGGGGAGTTGTACAGGCAAGGCCATTTTTTCCATCCATATTCATTGCACACGAACCACAAACTCCATGAGCACAAGATCTTCTATAAGCCAAAGTCGGATCTATTTCATTTTTAATTTTATTTAAAATATCTAAAACTTTTGAGGAACAATTATCCATATCAACTTCATAGGTATCAATTCTAGGATTTTCCTCTGTAGACGGGTCCCATCTATAAACATTTACTTTTCTAAGATTTTTTGAACCAGTTTTATCCTTAAAATATTTACCTTTTTTTACTTTGGAGTTGTCAGGTAAACCTATTTGAGCCATCAATAAACTCTTTCTTGAGGTGGAAAATATTGCACTTCATTAGTTAGTGTTGATTTGTGAACTTCTCTATAACTAATTTTTGTATCTTTTCCGTCACACCAGGCAAGAGTATGTTGCATAAATTTATTATCATCCCTTTTTGGAAAGTCTTCTCTCGCATGTGCTCCTCGACTTTCTTTTCTGTTATAGGCTGAATCAACTGTTACTACAGCTTGTCTTATTAAGTTATCAAATTCTAAAGTTTCAACTAAATCAGTGTTAAAAATTAAAGATTTATCCTTAACTGATAAAGAGTCTAGCCCGTCATAAGTTTTTCTTATTTCATTAACACCTTCTTTAAGAGTTTTTTCAGTTCTAAAAACAGCACACTTAGACTGCATAGTTTTCTGCATTGATAACCTTAGTTCAGCTGTTCCGATGTCACCCTGTGAATTTCTTATCTTATCAAAACGATCTAAGCATTTTTGGGTTTCTGTTTCACTGATTTCCTCGTGTGGAGTTCCAGGTTTTATTAGCTCCGCTGCGCGATTAGCTGCTGCTCTACCAAAAACAACTAAATCAATTAATGAGTTTGAACCAAGTCTGTTTGCACCATGAACTGAAACACACGCTGCTTCACCTATTGCCATTAAACCTGGAACAGTTTTTTCTGAACCATTTACAGTTAATACTTCTGCTTTATAATTTGTTGGAATACCACCCATATTATAATGAACCGTTGGAACAACCGGAATTGGTTCTTTAGTAACATCTACATTAGCAAATAATCTCGCAGCATCAGTTATACCAGGTAACCTACTTTCGATAATATCCTTATCTAAGTGACTTAAATTAAGATGCACATGATCTTGATCTTTTCCCACTCCTCTTCCTTCATTAATCTCAATTGACATTGATCTACTCACAACATCTCTTGATGCTAAATCTTTTGCTTTAGGGGCGTATCTTTCCATAAATCTTTCACCCTTAGAATTTGTAAGATATCCTCCTTCACCTCTTGCGCCCTCTGTGATCAAAGTGCCATGACCATAAATTCCAGTTGGATGGAACTGCACAAATTCCATATCTTGCAAAGGTAAACCTGCTCTTAATACCATCGCATTACCATCACCCGTACAAGTATGGGCTGATGTTGCAGAATAATATACTTTTCCATAACCACCTGTTGCAATTATAACAGTGTGAGCTCTAAATCTATGAATAGTTCCATCATTTAAATTCCAAGCAATTAGACCTTTGCACGCTCCATCTTTCATTAATAAATCTAATGCAAAATACTCAATAAAAAATTCTGTATTATGTTTTAAAGCTTGTCCATACAAAGTATGTAAAATTGCGTGACCTGTTCTATCAGCGGCTGCACAAGTTCTTTGTACAATTCCATTGCCGTAATTTTTGGTCATACCACCAAATGGTCTTTGATAAATTTTTCCATCTTCAGTTCTGCTAAATGGAACACCATATTTTTCTAGCTCTATTACAGCCTTTGGTGCCTCCTTACAGAGATATTCAATACTATCCTGATCACCTAACCAATCAGCTCCTTTAACTGTATCGTACATATGCCAACGCCAATCATCCTCACCCATATTTCCTAAAGCAGCGGAAATACCACCTTGTGCTGCAGAGGTGTGACTTCTAGTTGGAAAGACTTTTGAAATACAAGCTGTTTTTAAACCAGCCTCACTTAAACCAACCGCGGCCCTTAGACCAGAACCACCTGCTCCCAAGACTACCACATCGTATTCATGATCGATTATTTTGTAAGAACTCATAAGTTAATTAATAATATAATTGTAATTAATGGAATTACCACAGCTGATACGTACAAAAAACCATTTGCGACATTTTTGATTTTATAATCTTTTATATAATCCTCAAAAACCTCACTAATACTTAATGCTGAAAAGAAATATGCAGTAATAATAAATAAGCTAAATAAAAACTTAGATAATGGATTCGTAAAAAATTCCAATACTTCTGAATAGCCCTGATCATAAATACCTATAAAACTTAAAATAAACCAGGCCATTAATGGAACTAATATTGCTCCACTAATTTTTAAAAAAATCCATTTTTTTGTTGCAGCAATCATTTCAAAATAAATTTTTTCCAATCAAATATAAAATTATAGTTAAAAAGATTGACCCTATGATTACTAAAAGACCAGTTATTTTAGTTGTCTTAAGTTCAAATCCATAACCTAAATCCATTATCAAATGTCTAATCTCACTTAAAACTTGAAAACAAAAAGACCAGGTCAAACCTAAAGTAATAAATTTTCCAATTTGAGAATTTAATAGTAAATTGACAGCCTCATAACTATTTTCACCTAATAATAATAAAGATGCCCACAAACAAATTAATGTAATCCCAATTATATTTATTATGCCCGTAATTCTGTGTGAAATAGATACTAAAGACGAAATATGCCATTTATAAACTTGTATGTGAGGGGATAATGGTTTTTTATTTTCCATGGTAATTGTTTTTAATTAATGTTTCTGCAATTTCTACTGCATTCAAAGCCGCGCCTCTCAAAAGATTATCTGAAACGATCCATAAGTTTAATCCATTTTTAATTGTTTTATCTTCTCTTATTCTTGAAATAAAAGTTTCATCCATTCCCTCTGCTTCAATTGGAGTTGAATAACCGCCGTCATTTCTTTCATCAATAACTTTACAACCTTCAAAATTATTCAAAGCATCTCTTACCTTTTCCAGAGTAAAAGGTTTTTCAAATTGTAAGTTGACTGACTCAGAATGAGAAACAGAGATTGGTAATCTCACACATGTTGCCGTTAAATCAATTTTAGTATCTAAAATTTTTTTGGTTTCGTTCGTCATTTTTAACTCTTCCTTAGTATAACCATCATCTGCAAATTGATCGATATGAGGGATGGCATTAAAAGCTATTTGTTTTGTAAAATTTTTAGATGATACTTTTTTACCATCTAAAACTAGTTTAGTTTGCTCAATGAGTTCATCCATTGGAGCTTTTCCACCTCCAGAAACTGATTGATAAGTAGACACGACAATTCTTTTGATAACAAATAGATCGTGTAAAGGTTTAAGAGCAATCACTAATTGAGCTGTTGAACAATTCGGATTTGCAACAATGTTTTTTTTAATTTTTTTTAGATCATCTGAATTTACTTGTGGAACTATCAAAGGTACGTCTGGATCCATTCTAAAAAAACTAGAGTTATCAATTACCAAGCAATTTTTGGCTGCTCTTTCTGCAAATTTTTCAGAAATTTTTCCACCAGCTGCAAAAAAAGCAATATTAACTTTTGAGAAATCAAAATTTTCTAAATCAAGGACATCCATTTCCTTACCTCTAAAACCAATTTTTTTTCCAACACTTTTTGAAGACGCAACTAAATATAAATTATCTATAAAAAATTCTTTTCTCTCCAAAATTTCCAATGTTTTTCTACCAACATTTCCTGTTACTCCTACAATTGCAATATTCATGATCTAAGTTTTATACTAGATGAAAGGTAAATCGCAAACTTTAAGAGCTAAAGAATTTCCATTAATTTCTATTGTTCCGGACGAAGATGCTTTGCAATATGGTTCTTTTATCATTGCAATACCAATAACTTTTTTAAAATGAGGCGAGTAACAAGCGGATCTTAGTTCTCCAATTATATTTCCATCATTATTCTTGATGTTTAAAGAACTAGTTAAAAGAATCTTGGTTAAATCTATCTGAACACCCATTAGCTTTCTATCAATTCCTTTTTCTTTAATTTTTTTAAGTTTATCTTTACCTAAAAAGTTTATATCGGTCTCTAAATCGATATATTTATCAAAACCACATTGAAATGGATTGTCATTGTTATCAAAATCATTCCCATAAGAAAGTAAACCACTCTCAATCCTTTCGATTAAATTTGGACATCCAGGTCTAACATTGAATTCTTTACCAATTTCAAAAAGATGATCGTATAACTTCAAACCTGAGTTGGTGTTTTCAACATAAATTTCAAAACCACCTTGTTTTGACCAACCAGATCTAGCTATTAAATGTTTTGCCCCATTAAAAGTGAAATAATCAAATCCAAAAAATTTTAACTCTTTTGCTTTTTCACCAAAAACTTTTTCCATTAAATCAAAAGATTTAGGACCTTGAACTGCCAAGATATCTACGATTGGTTCAAAAATTTTAACATCAAATTTATTTCCTGAAGCAAGACCTTTTGCAAAAAAAATTACATCAGAGTCAGCAATTGATATCCACCATCTATCTTCAGATAATTTTAAAATAACAGGATCATTTACCAAATTTCCATTTTCATCGATTAAAGGACAATAATAACATCTTCCTACTTTGGATTTCGATAAATCTCTACAAGTCATAAGTTGTACAAGTTTTGCAGCATCTTTACCTGAAATTTCAACCTGTCTTTCTGCAGCTACATCCCAAATTTGAACATTCTTTTTTAAATGATCACAAGACTCTTCCAAGGAACCGAAAGCTGCTGGTAAAAGCATATGATTATAAACAGTATAAGCGGTAACACCTTGTTTCTCTATTCTAGAAGTATAGGGTGTACTTCTAACTCTTCTTGATTTTGCTATCGGATAACTTTTCATTTAATTAAAAATTCTAAAATCTTTTCTCTCATTTCAAATGCTTTTTCAATCATTATCATATGACCACAACCTTTAATTACATGAGTAGATGAGTTTTTTACTAAATTTGAAAATTTTTTCCCTGCATCTAAATTTATCATTTTATCTAACTCTCCGAAAATAAGTAATGTGGGAAGATCTAAAACTTTTGCTGCCTCTAACCCACCTGAATAGTTATTACACGCATTTAAATCAACTGCTAAAATTTCACTAATATCTCTTGGGGACTGAATTATTTTTTCTACTGGATTACCACCAATAAATTTTTTTGAGCCTTCATAACCCCATTTCATCATTAATTTTACAGCATCAGAGTCACCATTATTTGCAAGTTCTATTAAATCAGGATGAACTGGCATTTTATTTGAGCCACCAACTAAAACTATTTTATTTAACCTGCTTTTATATTTAAAAGCATATTCAAGTATTTCTAAACATCCTTGAGAATGACCAACTAAAATCAAATTTTTTAATTGCAATTTTTTAAATACACTTTCTAGCCAATCAGCGATTTTTTCTATGGTATCTAAACATGGTCCATCTGAATTTCCATGACCGGGAAGATCGATAGACAATACATTGAAATTCTTATTCGAAAAAAATTGTTCAGTTAATGACCAAACTATGTGTGAAAGGCCACTTCCATGAAGAAATACTATTGTTTGTTTTTTTGGATCTATGCCTTGACCTGCATCAGATGCATAAATAGTTTTATTTTCTATTTCAAATATCAATCAATTACCTAAAATTTTTTTCTCAATTCAAATTTTTGAATTTTTCCTGTCGATGTTTTAGGTAGTTCACAAAAAACAACTTGTTTTGGCACTTTGAAACCTGCGAGGGTTTCTTTACAAAAACCAATTAATTCTTTCTCGGTTGTTGGTTTATCCTTTACCATCTCAATAAATGCACAAGGTACCTCTCCCCATTTTTCATCTGGTTTAGCTACAACGGCTGCAATAGATACTGAGGGATGTTTTGCAAGAGTATTTTCTATTTCTATAGAGGATATGTTTTCACCTCCAGAAATTATTATATCTTTAGACCTATCCTGGATTTTTACATATCCATCTGGATGCATGACAGCTAAGTCACCAGAATGAAACCAACCACCAGCCATTGCTTTATTTGTAGCATCCTTATCCTTAAAATAACCCTTCATGACTACATTTCCTTTAATCATTATTTCACCAATCGTCTTTCCATCTTTTGGAACTTCAGTCATTGTTTCTGGATCCATCACAGCAATCCCTTCTGTATTTGGATATCTAACTCCTTGTCTTGCTTTAATTTCGTTCTGCTTTTCCTCATCGAAGTCATTCCAAGCATCATTCCACGCACATTGAGTTACATGTCCATAAGTTTCGGTTAATCCATAAACATGCATAACTTCAAAACCAAGTTCTTTCATTTTTTTGAAAATTATACTTGGCGGTGGGGCTCCTGCAGTAAGGACGTATACTTTTTGCTTTAATTTTTTTTTATCAGACTCTGGTGCACCAGTTATCATATTTAGTACAATGGGCGCTCCACCAAAGTGAGTAACATTATGTTTGTCTATTAATTCAAATATTTTTTTTACATCTATATTTCTTAGACAAATTGTTCTTCCATTTAACATGGGTATAGTCCAAGGATAACCCCATCCATTACAATGGAACATTGGGACGATAGTTAAAAAATTAAGTCTGTTTGGCATGTTCCAGGCAACTGCACTACCCGTGGACATTAAATATGATCCCCGATGATGGTAAACAACGCCTTTAGGGTTTCCGGTAGTTCCAGATGTATAGCTCAATGATATTGCTTGCCACTCGTCATCTGGCATTTTCCAATCAAAATTTTCATCACCGGTATTTAAAAAACTTTCGTATTCTAGATCACCAATTTTTTCACACTTTGATTGGTCTGCAAATTTATCAACAATATCAATAATTGTGATTTTCTTTTTTAAAGTACTTAATGCTTTTTTAACTTCTATGTGTAATTGTCTATCAACAACAAGAACTTTAGCATCACTATGTTCTAAAATATAAGCAATAGTTTTAGCATCTAATCTTATGTTAATTGTATTTAATACTGCACCAGACATAGGAACAGAGTAATGTCCCTCAAAAATTTCAGGGGTGTTGAAAGCTAAAAATGAGACAGTATCTCCTTTATTAATTCCAATTTTATTAAGGGCGCTTGCAAATTTAATAGTACGTTTGTAAACATCAGCCCAGGTGTATTTACGATCTTCATAGATAATTGCTTCATAATCAGGATAAATCTCTTTTGCTCTCTTCAAAAAAGTCAAAGGAGTTAAAGGAACATAATTTGCACTATTTTTATCTAAATTAGTATCGTAATGACTCATTTAATTGAATTTAAAATTCATAATATTGGAGCTTCCAGAAATTGCTGATTTGTAATGTTGTTCAGCTCTTGGTAGAACTTTATCAAAATAAAACCTAGCGGTATCGATTTTATCATCATAAAAGTTTTTATTTTCATTATAATCTTTAAAACTTACCTCTAGTACTTTTATCCATGCATAAGCAATCGAAACAAATCCGAGAGTTTTAAGATAATCATTAGCAGCAGCACTTACATCATCTTTATCTGTTTTAGATTTCTCAATCATCCAATCACTAAATTTTTTTAATATATCTAAATAATTATTAAAATCTGAGATGAATGGTCTTATTTTTTCGTTGTTAGAATTACATTCATTTTTAACCTGATCTAAAAATTTATTAATTACATTCCCGTTCTTATTTGATAATTTTCTAAAAACTAAATCAGCAGCTTGTACAGAATTTGTACCCTCGTAAATTGGTGTGATTCTATTATCTCGATATAACTGTTCTATTCCTTGATCTTTAGTATAACCATACCCACCATAAATTTGCATTGCATCGCTAGTGATTTCCATTGCTAAATCTGTAAACAAGGATTTAACTACTGGAGTCATTAATGAGACATAATCAGATGCCTCCCGCCTAGCTTTTTCATCTGGATGATATAGGCTTACCTCAGTTTGTTGAGATAACCAAAAACATAAGGCCCTCTCGCCCTCAATAATAGATTTCATATTTAACAACGATCTTCTAATATCTGCATGCTCAATTATAAAATCAGCACCATTTTTAGATTTTGAATTATTCGACTTACCTTGCTTTCTTTCTTTTGCGTATGAAAGTGAATTTTGATAAGCAATCTCTGATATACCCAAACCCTGTATCCCAACAACGATCCTCTCAAGATTCATCATCGTAAACATTGAACTCAAACCTTTTTCCTTATCACCAATCATGTAGCCAGTTGCTTCATCAAAATTAAGAACACAAGTTGCCGATCCTTTAATTCCCATTTTTGTTTCGATAGAACCAGTTGATATTCCATTTCTTGGACCAACATTCCCATCTTCTTTTACAATAAACTTTGGAACTAAAAACAGACTGATACCTTTAGTGCCAGCCGGAGAGTCATCTACTCTTGCTAAAACCAAATGAATAATATTTTCAGTTAAATCGTGATCACCAGAGGTAATAAAAATTTTCTGTCCAGTTAATTTGAATGTACCATCAGATTGTTTTTTAGCCTTTGTTTTTAGTAGCCCTAAATCAGTGCCACATACTGGCTCAGTTAAGCACATTGTTCCACTCCACTTACCTTCTACAATTTTTGGTAAATATTTATTTTTTATTTCATCGCTAGCATGATGATTAATACAATTATAAGCACCAATACTAAGTTCACTATAGAGTTTAAAAGAAAGACTAGCAGAGGATAGCATTTCATCAAAAAATGCGCTCACTGTTTTTGGCATACCTTGACCCCCATATTTTGGATCACATGATAAAGATGTCCAACCATCCTCAATATATTTTTTATAAGCCTCTTTGTAACCCGGAGGCGTTCTAACAACTCCATTTTCTAAAATTGCAGGATTTTCATCTCCAACTTTAGCTAATGGTAAAATTAAATTTTGATTTATTTTTGCTGCTTCCTGTAGAATGTCTTTTACTAAATCTGGGGTAACTTCTTTGTATTTTTCCAATTCATTATACTCTTTGTTGTTTCTTAGTTTTTCAAAAAGAAACATCATATCTTCAACGGGTGCAGTATAAGTTGGCATAATTTGATTTTAAAATAATTAATTAATTATTGCAATTTTGAAATGATCGCATCACCCATTTGTGATGTAGTCACCTCTTTTGTACCTTTTGATAAAATGTCTTTAGTTCTTAAACCATCATTTAATACATCCTGTACAGCTTTTTCCAGAGCTTCTGCCTCTTTATCTAAATCTAATGAATATCTCAAAGCCATAGCAAAACTTAAAATTGTAGCTATTGGATTAGCAATACTTTTACCAGCTATATCTGGAGCCGAACCATGAATAGGTTCATACATAGCCCTCATCTCTCCATCTTTATTTTTTGCACCTAAAGATGCAGAAGGTAAAAGACCTAATGATCCAGTCAACATTGAGGCTTGGTCAGATAACATATCTCCAAACAAATTATCTGTTACAATTACATCAAATTGCTTTGGATTTCTCAACAACTGCATAGCACAATTGTCTGCAAGCATATGACTTAGTTCAACGTCTTTAAATTCTTTATCGTGTAATGCCTGAACCTCTTCTTTCCAAAGTTGGCCTGCCTCCATAACATTTGATTTTTCACATGAAGTTACTTTGTTTGATCTTTTTTTTGCTAAATCAAAGGCAACTCTAGCAACTCTTATAATCTCATTGCTTGTGTAAGTGTGAGTATTAATACCTTTTCTTTCCCCATTTTCTATTGGTTTAATTCCTCTAGGCTCACCAAAATATATTCCTCCAGTTAACTCTCTTACAATCATAATATCTAAACCTGAAACAATTTCAGGTTTTAATGTTGAGGCATCAACTAATTGTTTAAAACATATTGCTGGTCTCAAATTAGCAAATAGTTTTAATTCTTTTCTTAGTTTTAAAAGTGCTCTCTCAGGTTTTTTGGAAAACTCAACATTATCCCACTTTGGTCCTCCCACAGCGCCTAACATAACAACTGCACTTTCTAATGCTTTATAAAAAACCTCATCTGTAATAGGTGTACCATGCTTATCGTAAGAGCATCCTCCCGCTAAATCTTCATCCATCTCAAAATCTAGAGACTTTTTATCATTGAACCAACTGATAATTTTTTTTACTTCACCAATAACTTCTGGACCAATACCATCTCCGGGAAGTAATAGTATCTTTCTCTTTTTTACCTTAATCACTTATAATCCATGGCTTAGAGCTTTTTAATTTTTGCTCAAAACTATTTATCTTATCAGACTTATTTAAAGATAGCGCAATATCATCTAAACCTTCGAGAAGACATTTCTTTTTAAAGGAGTCTATTTTAAATTTAATTTCATTATTACCATAAACTATTTTTTCTTCTTTAAGGTCTACTGAAATTTCCTCTTTTCTATTAGCATATTCAGACAACTCTTTTATTTTTTCCTCATCAACAATAATTGGTAAAATTCCATTTTTAAAACAATTGTTATAAAAAATATCAGCAAAACTGGAGCTAATTACACATGTAATACCAAAATCTAATAATGCCCAAGGAGCGTGTTCTCTTGAGGATCCACAACCAAAGTTTTTTCCTGCTATCAGTATTTTTGAGTTTGTAAATGGATCTTTATTTAATATAAAATCGCCTATTTTATTTCCATTATCATCATACCTCATTTCAAAAAACAAATTTTTTCCAAGTCCAGTTCTTTTAATTGTTTTTAAAAACTGCTTTGGAATAATCATATCAGTATCGATATTTACTATTGGTAAATATGCTGGAATACTTTTTAATGTAGAAAATTTTTGCATTAATTTTGATACTTTCTTACATCATCCAAATTTCCAGAAATTGCTGCTGCAGCTGCCATTCCTGGGCTCACAAGGTGTGTTCTTCCACCTCTACCTTGTCTTCCCTCAAAGTTTCTGTTTGATGTAGATGCACATCTTTGCTCTGGTTTTAATTTATCAGCATTCATTGCTAAACACATAGAACATCCTGGTTCTCTCCATTCGAAACCAGACTGCTCAAATATTTTATGTAAACCTTCTTGCTCTGCTTGTTCTTTCACTAGACCAGATCCTGGAACAACCATTGCATGCACATGAGAGGCAATTTTTTTATCTTTTAAAATCTTTGCTGCTTCTCGTAAATCCTCAATTCTTCCATTTGTACAACTACCTATAAAAACCTTATCTATCTTAATATCTTTAGCAGCCATATCAGGTTTTAAACCCATATATTTTAGAGCTCTTTCAATAGAATTTTTTCTATCCTCATCCTTTTCATTGTCTGGGTTTGGTACTTTATCCTCAATAGTAATAACATCTTGAGGTGAAGTACCCCAGGTAATCATCGGTGAAATTTCATTAGCTTGAAGACTTATTTCTTTATCAAAATTTGCACCATCATCAGATTTTAAACTTCTCCAGTACGCTAAAGCTTTATCCCATTTTTCACCTTTGGGTGACATAGGTTTTCCCTCCAAATACTTGAAAATTTTTTCGTCTGGTGCAATCAAACCTGCTCTTGCTCCACCCTCTATAGTCATGTTGCATATAGTCATTCTTTGCTCAACACTCAATGATCTGATTAAATCACCAGCATACTCAATAACACATCCTGTTCCACCTGCTGTTCCTATTTTTCCAATTATTTGTAAAATTACATCTTTTGAAGTAACACCTAACGGAAGTTTTCCATTAACATTAATTCTGAAATTTTTTGCTTTTTTTTGCACTAAAGTTTGCGTTGCTAGCACGTGTTCAACCTCTGAGGTGCCTATACCAAATGCTAAAGCACCAAACGCTCCATGTGTAGCTGTATGACTATCTCCACAAACTATAACTGTTCCAGGTTGTGTAAATCCTTGTTCAGGACCAATTATATGAACTATACCTTGACGCTTATCCTCCATTCCAAAGAGTTGGATATCAAATTCCTTACAATTCTTTTCTAATGTATCAACTTGAATTTTAGATTCTTTATCTGAAATACCATTGGTTCTATCAGTAGTTGGGACGTTGTGATCTGCAACGGCCAATGTAAGCTTTGGGTGTCTTACTTTTCTTTTAGAATTTCGTAAACCTTCAAATGCTTGTGGACTGGTCACTTCATGAACGAGATGCCTATCAACAAATAATAAAGCTGTTCCATCATCTTGCTGATCAACTAAGTGTTCTTTCCAAATTTTGTCGTAAAGAGTATTAGGCATTGAAAAAAAAATTATTTTTTTTCTGGAGAAGTTTCAAGTTTTTCTTCAGTTTTAGGTTTTGTTTCAACTTTGGCTGTTTCTTCTTTTTTTGGCTCTTCCTTAGGAGTTTCTTCTTTCTTAGCCTCTGCCTTAGTTAAATCTTCTTTATTATTAGATGCTTCTGTTGAAACAGGAGCTAAATTTTCTTCAGTTACTGTTTCTGGTTTTACATCTATATCAATACCAATCTTCTTTCTTATTTTTTCAGCAATTCTAGCTGATTTACCAGTTCTATCTCTTAAGTAATATAGTTTAGCTCTTCTAACTTTTCCTGAACGAATAACTTTAATTGAATCAATTACTGTACCAAATAGTGGAAATGTTCTCTCAACACCTTCACCAAAAGAAATCTTTCTAACTGTAAAAGAAGAATTTAAATCTCTGCTTTTTTTGGCAATACATACTCCTTCAAAATACTGAATTCTCTCTTTTTTTCCCTCTGTAATTCTTACACCAACTTTTACAACATCACCTGGAAAGAATTCTGGAATCTTTTTTTCCGAAAGAATTTTTTTTACATTATGTTGATTTATTTCTTCAATCGTTTTCATTTCAATATTTATCAAGTTAATCCTTCTTATATTTTTGCCACAAATCTGGTCTTCGGACGCGTGTTATAGCCTCAGATTGAGATAAACGCCAGTCTTTAATTTTGCTATGATCCCCTGATAATAAGACATCTGGTACTGATTTTTCCTCCCAAACTTGAGGTTTTGTATATTGAGGATACTCTAAAAGACCATTTTCAAAAGTTTCCTCCGAAGATGATTTATCATTACCTAAAACTCCAGGCAATAGTCTTAACACACTATCAAGAACTACAAGAGCAGCTGTTTCCCCTCCAGAAAGCACATAATCTCCTATACTTATTTCCTCAATATTTCTCGTGGATAATACTCTTTCATCAACACCTTCGAAATGTCCACAAATTAAAGTGAATGATTTTTCTTTTGATAAATCTTGAGCAAGTCTTTGATCAAATTTTTTACCTTTTGGCGAAAGATAAAAAATTCTTTCCCCCTTCAGGATATTTTTATCAATAGATTTTGCTAGTATGTTTGGTTTTAACAGCATACCTGATCCACCACCATATGGAGTATCATCAACAGTTTTGTGTTTATCTGTTGCTGCGTCTCTTATGTTTACTACATTAAGACTCCATATCTTTTTAGCCATGGCCTTTCCATATAATCCTTTGTTTAACGGACCAGGGAAAATTTCTGGATAAAGTGTTAACACTTGTGTCTTTAACATAAGTAAACCTTAAATTACTTTTTTTCCTCTTTTGGAGCTTCTTCCTTTTTAGCTTCT
>JBNAKH010000008.1:0-12782 GCA_052047495.1 Candidatus Pelagibacter sp. | reverse complement strand
TCCTTTTCTCAACCTCGATAAATAATTTACTATCTCTCAATTTTTCATTGGAAAAATCGTTTTTGATGTAACCAAAAGTCAGATTTTTCTTAAAGTTAAAAGAGTAATTTCCTGAAGTTGATCTACCTATTATCTTATCCTCTAAATAAATGGGCTCATCATGAAGTAATAGTGGTTCTCCAGGTTTACTATCTTTTAATGTAAACATAGCAAATCTTGTTTTGATCTTCTCATTATTAATTTTTTCAAGAGCTGACTTACCAATAAAATCTACATTTTTTTTATTACTGATTGTAAAAGATAAACCTGCTTGATATTGATTTTCCTCAGGTGAAATATCATGTCCCCAATGTAAAAAGCCACTCTCCATTCGCATAATATCCATTGCGTGCATACCACAATTTGAAAGATTAAAATTTTTACCTTTTTCTATAATTAATTCATAAATTTTTTTTGCATCATTAGACTCAACGTAAAGTTCATATCCTAACTCCCCAACATAAGACAATCTCTGTGTCCAAATTTTAGTATCCTCGATTGAAATAAATTTTGCTGTTCCAAATTTGAAATTTTCATTATCAAAATTATCTTTACTTAATGAACTTAAAAGATTTCTGCTTTTGGGTCCAAATAAACCAAAAACACAATAATCATCAGTTACATCTTTCAATTCAATATCTTTATTTAAATGTTTTTTGATGTGGTGCTTGTCTCTTTCTCTTGTTGCCGCAGAACTAATTATTCTAAAATGGTTTTCATCTATCGCCACTATAGTTAAGTCAGTCTCAATACCTCCATCTGAATTTAACATATGAGTATAGGTGCATTTACCAACATCTTTCTTAATATTTGCAGTACAAATTCTTTGTAATTCTTGATGAGCTTTATCAGATTTAATTTCAAACTTTGAAAAAGGAGTTAGATCAAATAAGCCAACATTTTTAATTGTATTATTTGTTTCATACTCCGCTGAAGGGTACCAACTTTGATAGTTATAGCTATATTCATATTCCGCTTTTTCACCATCAAGTGCAAACCACATGGGTCTTTCATATCCTCCTGAAACACCAAAACAGGCTCCAAAGCTTTTCAAATTATCATGGTGTGGAAGTTTTTTTATATCCCTAGAAGTTTTGTGTTGTTTAAACGGCCAATGCATTCCATACAAATCTCCTAGTGACTCTGTAATTCTTTTTTTGATAAAACCTAACTCTGAATGAAACTTTTGAAATCTTTTTATATCGTAACTAAAAATATCTTCATTAATATGACCAGTCATTAACCACTCTGCTGTAACCTTACCAACACCACCACCACTACCAATTCCAATACTATTTAACCCACAACATACGAAAAAATTCTTAACCTCAGGAACTTCTCCTAATAATGTGTTGGTATCAGGGGTAAAAGATTCTGGCCCTGAAAAAAATTTTCTTATTCCAGCAGTTTCTAAAATTGGAAATCTTTTAATTGCTGAAGCTAAATAGGGTTCGAAATGTTCAAAATTTTCTTGAAATTCACCAAATGAAAAATCCTCTGGAACTTTATTAGTATTATTCCAAGCAGGAATTGAATTTCCTTCAAAAATTCCAACAAGTATTTTTCCTGCATCTTCTTTTATATATGTTCGATTATCAAAATCTCTTACCACTGGTAAGGTTTTAGATAAATTTTCAATTGGTTCAGTAATAATGTAAAAATGTTCTGCAGGGTATAATGGAATACTTACACCAGCTTTTTCTCCTATTTGCCTCGACCACATACCTGAGGCTAAAACGATATATTCACATTCAATTTTTTGACCTTTGACTTTAACTCCAGAAATTTTTCCATCTTTAATTAAAATTTCCTCAACTGGTGACTTTTCAAAAATTTGAGCACCTTCCATTCTTGCTGCTTTAGCCAGCATATGGGTAACACCAGAAGGATCTGCAGCACCATCGCCTGGCATTAAAATTCCTCCTATAACTTCATCTGTGTTGATTATGGGGTAATCTTTTTTAATTTGATCTTTATCTAAAATTCTTACATCAACATCATAAAGTTGTGCTGTTGTTGCTTGTCTTTGAAGTTCTTGCCATCTGCCTTTATGTTGAGCGATTGAAAGTGCTCCGTTTAATCTTAACCCTGCAGAATGATCAACATTTTTTTCAAGTTCTTTATATAAATCCAAAGTATATTTTCTTATTTTTGTAACTGCTGCAGTTGGACCTAACTGACTTACTAAGCCTGCTGCATGCCAAGTTGTTCCTGAGGTTAATTGATCTCTTTCTAAAAGAATTGTGTCTTTCCAACCAAATTTAGCTAAATGATAAGCAACAGAGCAACCTACTACCCCACCTCCTATCACAACAACTTTTGTGCTACTTGGAAGTTTTTTTTCCATCTAATTAGTTATTGATTGCATCTCCTGGATTAACATATTCATGTCCAAAAACATCTGCAACCGCTTTATAAGTCACATGACCTTTGTGAACGTTTAGTCCCGCTAGAAAGTTTTTGTCTTCTCCCAGAGCTTTTTGATAACCTTTGTTTGCTAATTTTACCAAATACGGAAGTGTTGCTTTATTTAATGCGATAGTGGACGTTCTTGGAACTCCACCTGGCATGTTTGCTACACAATAATGAACGACATTATCCACTATAAAAGTTGGATCATTAAAAGTTGTGGGTTTACTTGTTTCTACACACCCGCCTTGATCGATTGCAACATCAACAATTACAGAGCCTCTTTTCATTAATTTAAGCATATCTTTGGTAACTAATTTTGGTGCCTCTGCTCCAGGGATTAAAACTCCACCCACAATTAAGTCCGCCTCGGCTACTAACTTTTTTAAATCTATTTTGTCGCTTTGTTCTGGAATAATTTTATCTCCAAACATTTCAATTAATTGTTTTAATCTTTCTTCTGATTTATCAACAACGTGTACTTTTGCCTTCATACCGGTTGCTATAGTTGCAGCATTTTCACCTACAACCCCTCCACCTAAAATTAAAACATTAGCGGGCTCACCGCCTGGAGCTCCTCCTAATAAAACTCCTCTACCTTTTTGATTTTTTTCTAAACAATGTGCTCCTGCTTGAACTGACATACGTCCAGCTACAGCACTCATAGGTGCTAATAAAGGAAGTCGTCCATTGTCATCAGTGATGGTTTCGTAAGCAATATTAATACTTTTTGATTTTACCAAACCCTCTGTTAATTCTTTTGCGGCAGCTAGATGTAAATAGGTATAAACAATTTGATTTTCTCTAATCATTTCAACTTCAACTTTTTGAGGCTCTTTAACTTTAACAATTATTTCAGCATCATTAAAAATATCAGCAGCTTTTTCTATAATTTTTGCCCCAGCATTTTTGTACTGATCATTATCGAAACCTGCTTCAAATCCTCCATTATTTTCAACTAAAACTTCATGACCCTCTGAAACGAGAGTTTTTACACTATCCGGTGTCAGACCAATTCTATTTTCTTGAGGTTTTATTTCTTTAGGTACGCCAATTCTCATTAACGAAATTTAATTCTTTTTACTTTTTGCGTAATTAGTAATTCCAGTTCTTAGTTTTTCTATGATTTCATCAATGTGTTTTTTTTCACAAATAAACATTGGTGCTATAATTAAGCAATCACCAGTAGCTTTGAAATTTACTCCTGCATCGTAACAATGTTTGAAAGTAGCTAAACCTGCTTTACCAGGTCTACCATCAGTTTTAATATCTATTCCACCCATCATTCCATAACCTCTTATGTTGTCTACTACATCAATGTCTTTAAGAGAAAATAGACCTTCTTGGAAATAAGGAGCAAGTTCTTTTGCTCTATTAAAAATATCTTCTTTTTCAAAAATATCTTGAACAGCTAACGCTGCAGCCACTGATACAGGAATTCCTGAATATGTATAACCATGAAATAATTCTATTGCACCTTTTGGAGAATTATCCATCACTGCATCATAAATTTCCTCTTTACATGCAACTACACCAAAAGGAACTATTCCATTGGTTGTTGCTTTTGCCATCGTCATTATATCAGGGGTTACACCAAACTCTTGAGCTCCAAAAGCTGAACCAGTTCTTCCCCAACCCGTAATAACTTCATCAAAAATTAAAAGTATTTTATGTTTGTCACAAAGTTCTCTTAGTCTTTGTAAATATCCAACTGGTGGCACTAATGTTCCTGTTGAACCTGCAATAGGTTCTACAATACAAGCTGCAATATTTTCAGAACCAAAATTGGTACAAATTCTCTCTAGATCATTTGCGATCTCAGCTCCTGTTTCAGGTTGACCTGAAATAAATTTATGTTCATCTAAATGTGTATGTCGCATATGAACGACACCTGGCATCAATACACTTGCATACGCTTTAACGTTATTGATCATACCACCTACTGATGTTGCTCCAATGTTCATTCCATGATAAGCACGTTCTCTTCCAACAAATCTAAATCTCTGTCCCTCACCTCTTGCTTTATGGTAAGCGATACTAATCTTAATTGCAGTTTCTACTGCCGTAGATCCACATATCGTATAAAAAATTTTATTTAAGTTTCCGGGTGTGTGTTTTGCAATTCTTGTTGCTAATTCAAATGAACCACCGAAACCTTGTTGAAATGGCTGACAATAATCGAGAGTATTTAATTGATTTGTAATTGCCTCTATAATTTCTTTTCTTCCATGTCCTAAAGGATTACAAAATAATCCTGAACTTGCATCAATTTGAGTTTTGCCATGATGGTTTTTTAAATAAACACCTTTTGCCTCAACAATTAATTTTGGATTTTCTTTAAAATCCTTATTAGATGTAAATGGCATCCAATGTTCATTAAGTGAATTAGGTACTGATGTTCTTTTTTCTGAGCTCATAATTAAATTTTAAAATACTTAATTAATGAATCCTTAGACTAATTAACTTAAATTAACCACCAAAATAATGTCACAACTTAAAGTTGTGTAACTATAATGATCATTTTTTTGTTTTACATATAGGTGAAATTAATCTTAAAATTGAAACATATAAATAAACAAGGAAGAGGCATAAATGAAAAAAATAATAAGTTTTATTCTTGGATGTTTTGTAGCTCTTAATCTTTCAATATCTGTTGCTAATTCAGCAGCAAATGAGGTTAGAGTTGCTTATTTCTTAGAGTGGCCAAGTCCAAATCTAGAGGACATGATGAAGAAAAACTTCGCAAAAGCTCTAGGGGTTCCGGTAAAGTGGACTAACTTTACTAATGGTGGTGCTATGACTGACGCGATGTTAGCAGGAGATATTGATATTTCTTATTCTCAAGGTTTAGTTCCATTCATTAACGCTGTAAAATCTAAAGCACCTATCAAATTAGTTGATATTGCTATGGAATACGGAATGGGAGGAACAACTTGTGTTACATCTAATGCATCTGGAATTACAAAAGCCAACGCAACTGAATTAGAAGGTAAAAAAGTTGCTGTTCCACTTGGAACGATGGCGGAATATGTTTTTGATGAGAGTATGAAAGTTGTTGGAGCGGATAGAAAAAAAATGGATATCATACAAATGGACCCTGAAGAAGGTGCTGCTGCTTTAGTTAGCGGTGATGTTGTAATGGCATGTTTATTTGGTGGTAATTCTATTAAAGCTGCTACTGCAGTTGGATCTAGATTGCTAACAGTTCAAGAAGCTAGAGATGCAGGTATCCTAGGGATTGATATTACTTCTGTAACTACAAAGTTTATGAAGGAAAATCCAGGAATGTTAAGAACTTTCATCGAAGTAACTCATGAAGCAAATGCAAGATATAGAGCTGGAAAAAGCGATATGAATGCAATGTCAAAAGCTTCAGAAATGAAAATTCCTGACATGAAAGAAACTTTAAGTGGTTTCAAATTTCTAACTCCAGAGGAAACAAAAAGTTCTATGGAAAGCGGAAATCTTGATGCATTCCTAAAAGGAATGGGAACACCAAGAGGAAACGTAGATACAAGTTTCTTACCTTTATAATCTAAAGGTAATTAAAATTTAAATAGGCGCCAATTTTTTATTAAATTGGTGCCTATTTTTTTATTATAAATTCTAATATAAAGTGGACAAATGAGTGATCTAGTTTCTCAAAATCTTAATATGATTTTTAAAACTCCAAAAGGAGAAACTGTTCACGCTCTAAAAGATTTAAATTTTACTCTTAAAAAAGGAGAACTTTTAACAGTCCTTGGGCCATCAGGTTGCGGAAAAACAACTTTATTAAATATTACCGCAGGATTTATTCGACCAACTTCTGGAAGTATCACTTTAAATAGTAAAGAGATTGATGGACCCGGTGTAGAGAGAGGTATGGTTTTCCAGCAAGGTGCTTTGTTTGAATGGTTAACAGTTGCTGAAAATGTCAACTTTGGATTGAGAATGAAAAAAAAAGATCCAATTGAAACTCAAAAAAAAGTTAATGAATGGTTAGAAATAGTTGGCTTAAAAGGTTTTGGTAATACCCCAACCTATCAACTTTCTGGTGGTATGCAGCAAAGAGTTGCTCTTGCAAGATGTTTAATTAATGATCCTGATTTAATTTTAATGGATGAACCTTTAGGAGCCCTTGATGCATTAACAAGAGAAAAAATGCAGTCTCTTGTTTTGAAAATTTGGAAAGAGACAGGGAAAACAATTATTTTAATTACCCACTCAGTTGAAGAAGCTCTTTTACTTGGAGAGAGATTATATGTGATGGCACCTCGACCTGGAAGAATTCATAAAGAATACAATCTTCCATTTGCTTCAATGGGACTAAAAGAAGATCTAAGAGAGATTAAAAAGAACAAAGATTTTTCTGCAAAACGTGAAGAAATATTAGAGATGATTTGGAATATGGAGGAAGAAATTATGGGGAAAGATAATTAAATGTTAACTCAAATCGTCACCTTTTTAATTTTTTTTGCAGTTATAGGCTGTATTCTCTATGGAAGAAGATTAATCAAAACTGAAAAGGTTGATGCGGTATTCGGAAATCCTGAAAGAGCAAGAGGTGGTACTCACTGGATTATAGTTGGAAGTAGCTTTCTCTTATTAGTATGGCTTTACTATTCTTGGGATATTGCAAAAGGTTTTTACCCAAAATCAGCTAATGAACTTTGCCAAGTAGCAAAAGTTAACGACTCTTTGTTAGGTTTAAAATATCAATTTCCAATAGAGGAAAGAGAATTCAAAAGTACCGCTCAAATAAAGAAAGAAAATAAAAATCTCAAAGCAACTTTAAATGAAATCAAATTTTCTGAAGATCTAAATTTGCAACAAAAAACAAAGCTCACTGAGTTTATCAACAAAACTATTCAACTAATTCCTTTATTAACTAATGAAGATTTAATTGAAAATGAAACGAAATTTAAAATAAATGACATTACTGGTAAAATTAACTTATTAACTGAAAATTTTAGAAAACCTGAATATCCTTTTGAAACAGAACAAGAAGCTAATGAGAGACTTAAAGCAGTAAGTGAGCAAGGAGAATGGGGAATTATAAAGGTTCAATCTGGAACAGGGTCTATAGAAAATACTATCGAAGTACCTTTAGTTCCGGAGACTAAAAGAGGTTTAAAATTTGATGCTGCCGCAAAAGAATTACAAATTATTAGTGATGAATTCTTTAAATTAAGAAACCATAATCCACAATTTAAAGATAAAATAAAAGAACTCAAAGATGAAATAAAACTTTATCGAAAAAGTTTAGATGATACTCAAGAAGTAGCTTCAACTTACGCTAAAGATATTGTTAAAATTGCACGACGAATAGAATTTGCAAGTATATATCCACCTAATGCATTAAATGAAATGCAAAATGCGATTATCAATTTTGATGTTGCTCAAAAAGAAGCTCAAGGTGGATTGAGATTTGTAGATATATTTTTATTCCCAGCTGGTACCATTGTTGCAAGTGGGCCAAGCTGTTCGGAACAAGGATCTGGTAGATGGCTACCTAAGCCGTCAGATAC
Source organism: Candidatus Pelagibacter sp. (assembly GCA_052047495.1). Taxonomy (GTDB): domain Bacteria; phylum Pseudomonadota; class Alphaproteobacteria; order Pelagibacterales; family Pelagibacteraceae; genus Pelagibacter. Next base: position 4,824 of record JBNAKH010000008.1, on the reverse strand, counting down.
ATTTGATAAGTTCATGCTTATGCTTAAACCAAGTGTAGGTTATAAAGAAATTCCTCTCCTATGGATAGAACTAGTTGATGTTAGTAAAATGATTGGGTTTATTTTACCAGATTGGATTGCTGATATTCTACCTGGTGAATACCCAGTTCACACTCAAGATGGAATTGTTAAACAAAATTTTAAAGGCCAAGTTTTAAAATTAGTAACAGGAGACTTTAAGTTATTTAAAGTGCCCGTGCCTTATGGTCATATTTGGGATTCTTTTTTAAGAGTATTTTTAGGATTAGTGTTTGGAATATTGATTGGTGTGCCGCTTGGATTATTTATGGGATTAAATAGATTTGCCAAAGGTTTCTTTGATCCATTAATTGAGCTTTATAGACCTGTTCCCCCTCTAGCTTGGGCTCCTTTAATCATTTCGGTTTTAGGAATTGATAACACTGGAAAAGTTTTCTTGTTATTTATGGTCTCATTATCAATCATGATTATTTCTGCAAGAGCCGGTGCCTCTGGTACCCAGTTATCAAAAATTCATGCAGCTCACTCACTTGGTGCATCTAAAAAACAAATTTTAAGATATGTAATTTTTCCAAATTCTTTACCAGAAATACTTACAGGTATAAGAGTTGCCGTAGGAATGTGTTGGGGAACTTTAGTTGCAGCTGAGTTTTTAGCTGGAACAACCGGCATAGGATTTGTTGAAAACGTTGCTAAAAAGTATTTTCAATATGAAGTTATTTGGATCACAATATTTATAATGGGAATGCTGGGTTTATTATTTGATGTCACTTTGAGAAAAATAATAGACAAAACAATTCCATGGCGTGGAAAAGGCTAATTTGAAAACAGAAAATCTTAAAAAAGAAGTTATCAAAATTTTTAGAAATCATGGATTAAGTAATCCTCATGCTGTTATTTCAGCAAATGCTTTGATTAATGCCGAGTTAGTTGGTGCTTATGGTCATGGTCTTTCTAGATTAAGAATGTATTGTGAAAGAATATCTAAAAAAGTCATCAATCCAAAACCTAAAATAAAAGTAAAAAAGATATCTCAATCAATCGCTCACATTGATGCTGACGATAGTATTGGCTTTGTTGCGGCAGACCTTGCAATTAAAAAGGCAATCGAATGTGCTAAAAAAACAGGTATTGGTTTAGTGGCGGTGAAAAATAGTGGTCACTATGGATTATCTGGTTACTACGCTGAACAGGCAGTCAGAAAAAACTTAATCACAATGATTTATACTAACGCTCCACCTGCAATCGCTCCTTATGGTGCAAAAAAAAGTTTGTTTGGAACAAATCCTGTATGTTTCGGCTCTCCAACTGGTGCAAGAGTACCTTTTATATTGGATACAGCTATTGCAAAAATTAATAGGGGAAAAATTAGATTTGCAGCTAGAAATAATCAAAAAATACCAAAAGGTGTTGCATTAGATAAATTTGGCAAACCAACTACAGATGCAAAAAAAGCTCTTTGCGGAGTTCAATTGCCTATTGCTGGTTTTAGAGGATCAGGTTTAGCATGGATGGTAGATATTTTAAGTGGTGTTTTAACTGGTGGAAATCATGCAGGTAAAGTTAGGGATCCTTTTGATGATTTTTCAGGTCCACAAAATATTGGACATTTATTTATCACATTTAAAACAAACTTATTTGTCAAAAATTTTACTTCAAGAATTAAGAGTAATATTAAAACAATTAAAAGATTACCTAAGATTAAAGGAGTAAAAGAGATAATGTATCCTGGTCAAAATAAAGATAAAAGGTTTAGGATGAACTTAAAAAAAGAAATTAAATTGTCGAAAATTATTCAAAAAGATTTAGTAGATTTAAATAATTAATCATGCTTTCTAATAAAGAAATTATTTGTCCTGATAACTTGCTCAATGTTGCTCATAAAAAGAAAGGTGTTAAAGCAGGAATTGTTAATGCAGGAAAACCTTTGCCTATGCAGTCAGTACAAGATGCTGTTAAAGAAAATCTAATTGAGCCAATTTTTATTGGTGATGAGAAAGAAATTAATAAATGTGCCCAGGATCTAAAATGGGATATTTCAAATTATGAGATAATTCATGAGCCTGTAGAAAATAATACAGCTGCCATTGCTACAAAACTCGCGAGCGAACAAAAGATAAAAATTATTGTTAAAGGCCATATCCATACTGACGTCCTAATGAAAGAAGTTTTGAAAAGAGAATACAATTTACTAGGAAAAACAAGATTGAGTCATATTTGGCATATGACTTTAGGAAAAGAAGATAAACCTTTAATAATTACTGATGGAGCATTAAATGTTTTACCTAATGTCAAAACAAAATTACACATTCTCAAAAACGTTATTAATTTTTCAAATAGAATTGGTATTGAAAAACCTAAGGTAGCAATATTATCTGCTACTGAGGAAGTTTTAGATAGTGTGCCAAGTTCTAAAGAAGCTGAAGAATTAACTCACTTAGCTAAAAAAGAAAATTTAAATGCTGATGTTTTTGGTCCACTGGCATTTGATAATAGTATCTCAAAAAAATCTGCCGCTATTAAAGGAATACAAAATAGTGTGGCTGGTATGGCCGATGTATTACTGGTACCAAGCGTTGAAACGGGAAATGGATTAGTAAAAATGCTTATTTATTTTTGTGGCGCGTGTGCAGCAGGTGTGGTTGTTGGAGGTAAAGTTCCAGTAGTAATAACCAGCCGTTCTGATGAAGCTCCTGCAAGATTAGCCTCCATTGCTGCAGCTGTTGTAGCTTTAGATTAAATATTTAAATAATCATTTAGACTATTCTCAAAATATAAGAAATTGTTGTCAAAATTGCCAAACATTATTTTTTTTACAAACATGTTTAGTGCTATGTTTGTCAGCACCATTTAATTTAATGTAAGATTGAAAAATTCTACAATATCTATCATTCTTATAATAAGTTTTCACAACTCTTACTTTACCTGAAGATAATCTATCTCCATTGTGCCATCTAACTATTTTGCCATTAGGTGCATGGTTTAATGCAATTTGAATAGCATCGGTATGCATCTTAATTTCTTTTTCATTTAAATTAAACTTTCTATAATTATTTATATCAACAGTTAAAAAAAGAATTGCAGCACCAGGGACCCCAAGAGAAAGGGCGTTAAGTGCAGAACCTGAACTTTTATAATCAAGTATTTTTTTTTCAGTTTTTGTATGATTTGTACTGGTGCAATTTGTAAAAATTAAACTTATAATTATTAAAAAAAAAACTTTTGTCATAATTAATTTAAATATTTTTCTGCACCCGGCCAATCCCAGTAATTAAAAAGAAGTCCTTCCCAAGCTATTCCTTTACAAGCCGTAAAAGTTTTTGATCTAGCCTTTTTATCAATATATAAAAAAGATTGATAATCTCTACATAGGCTAGCGTTTGTTTGATAAGTAAATATAGGTCTAACCTTACCTCCGGCATCACGACTTTCACTATACCAGCTTACTATTTCAAAATCTTTTGCATGTGTTAATGCCATATGAACAGCACTCTCGTGTTGTTTTATTTCTTTAGTATTGAAATATGGTGGAGACCAAAATCTAAAATCCATAAATTGTCTTAAATCCCATCGATAACCATTCCCTGCAGTGATATACATTGCATCAGGTATAAAAAAATTTGGATTTGGCAGTTTTCTCTCTTTTTTAATTTTGTTTATATTTACTTTTTCAGGGGTAATCCCCACACAATTATTCAGTAGAAGAAAACTACTCAATACCAGTATAATTTGGAATAATTTCATAACTCCCATCCAATTTTTGACAAGCTAATGATCGGTATTCTATTGGAGTATAACCTTCAATTCCTGTCCAATTATAGTATTTACATTCCTTGGCTATGCCAGCGTCCTGTAAGAAATGTTTTACCCCATCATCACATTTAACAATTTCTTCGTTTTTTTCATTGATAGTATTACCATTTTCATCAACAGTTCTAACTAGAGTAGTTTCAATATTACAATATTGATTTTCTTGATTGGCAGCATGCGCCTCAGCAATATATGCAAGCCAAACAAAGTAACTAAGGACTAAAATAATTATATTTTTAATCAAGATTTTTTAAAACCTCTTTTACTTTAGACGTTAATCTATTTTGTTTCTTTTTATTATTTTGTACTAATTTTTTATCAGCCTTTATTTCTTGAATTACTAAAGAAACATTATCTTTAGATACTTTAATCTTAACGTATGCTCTGTATGATTTGTGATGTGTGTAGAAAATTTCAACTTTTTCAACAATATAATCTCTTACAAGAGTATTATTAATTAAGTTAACAATAGTGTCTTCAGCTGAACCTGTAATATTATTATTTTCATCTATACCAGTTTCAGTTTTATTAATTGATGATTGATTGTTCATCTTGCCATTAATTCGGTCTGCTAACTTAGCTTTTGCTAATAAGGTTGATTTTTTTATTGCTAGTTCCAAATCAGGTGAAACACTTGAAGCAGTTTCATACATCCATTTTCTATCTTCACGTTTGTATTTAATATACCATTTTGGTGTTTTAGTTAGTTCACCTTTTTTTGAGATATCCTTTTTTACTGTATATGTGCTGCAATTAGCTAAACTAAGACTTATTAGAGCTATTAATCCTATTCTTAATATTTTAATCATTATTTATCTCCTTTAAGATTTGGAAAATCAGAAAAAAAACCCGTTAATTTTTGATTAACAATTTTAAATGTCTTATCATGTTGATTTTTAGCTTCTTTCCATTTTTTTACCTGAAACTCTTTAGTTTCTTTAATTTCTCTCTTAATATGTTTTTGAAAAAAATTAAAATATTCCTTAAATTTTTGAT
>JBNAKH010000007.1:0-19428 GCA_052047495.1 Candidatus Pelagibacter sp. | reverse complement strand
GAATGAAAATTCACGAATATGGAATAAAAAAGAAAAAATTGAAAATGAAAATAAGGTCTCTAAAAAAATTCTTACCGAAAAAGAGATAATTTCAACAGAATTTAATCCTTTATTAAAGTTAGACCTATCAAAAAATAAGCAAAATAACAAAATTTTTGATCCACTAAATAATTTTGGATCGTCAAAATATAATGGTCAACTGAATAAAGTTAATCAATATAAATTTTCAAAACTAGAAAATTTTAATCAATTTAATTTTGAGCCACTGATTTTAGATAATGGCGTAATAGTTTTTGAAAAAAAAGGAACTATTATTAGGTTTAATGATAATAAAAAAGTTGTTTGGAAAAATAACTTCTATACAAAAACAGAAAAGAAAATTCATCCCACTTTATCATTTGCAATGACAAATAAAAATTTATTAGTTGCAGATAGTATAGCAAAAGTTTCAAGTATTAATTTACAAACTGGAAATTTAATTTGGTCGAAAAAAAGTGAATATCCATTTAATTCAGAAATCAAAATTTTTAAGGACAAATTTTTTGTAGTTGATTTTAAAAATACCCTGAGATGTTTTTATTTAAAAGATGGTACAGAGTGCTGGAATATAAAAACTGAAGATTCTTTTACTGTGTCTAATTCAAAATTCTCAGTGTTAATTAAAGATAATTTAGTGATATATAATAATTCCCTCGGGGATATAACTGCAGTTGATATTTTATCTGGTTTAACTCAATGGCAGCTCCCGACACAAACAAGCAGTATTATGAATGAAACATATGGTTTTAATTTCTCAAAACTAGTTAGTGATGGAAGCTCAATTTATTTTTCTAATAATAAAAATCAATTTTACTCTGTGGATTTAAAATCAGGTACTATGAATTGGATGAGTGAAATTAACTCTATTCTTACACCAATTATAATTGGAAATTTCATTTTTACTGTGTCTGATAACGGCTATCTTTTTACAATTCAAAAGAATGAAGGGAATATTATTAGAATTAATGATATTTATAAAAATTTTAATTTAAAAAAAAGAAAAAGAATAAAACCAACAGGTTTTACCATAGGTGGAAATAATCTTTATCTTACAAATTCTGATGGAAATTTAATTGTTATAAGTTTAAGCGCCGGAAATGTTATAAAAATTGAAAAAGTTGGCAGAGATTTATTATCAAAACCTTTAATATATGATGAAAATTTATTTATTGTTAAAAATGGTTCTATAACCCAATATGATTAGTTATGTTTTTAAAATTTTTAGACAAAATAGGAAGAAAAAAAGTTGTTTTAGATAGGGGTCCTTCACATCCCAAGTATCATGAAGCTAAACCATGGATGAATAGATATTATCTTATCTTTCGACACAGACCAAAGTGGTTTCCGTTTAATATTCTAATCCATGAAATGTTAGCGGATGATCATGGCGAAGGTGTTCACAATCATACATTTCCATATATCACCATAATACTTAGAGGAGGATATTGGGAGACATTAAGCACAGGAAAATTCTGGCGACCCCCTGGTTATATAGGATTTAGATCTGCAAATAACTTACATAGAGTAGACTTAAAACCTGGGACGAGGCCTTTAACATTATTTATATCTGGTCCGTTTGGACTAAGGAAAGGACCAAGATCTGAATACGGAATTGATTTTAAAAGTAAAAAAAATTAATGTCTTTAAATCTTGAGGAAAAATTTAAAACTCATTGTAAAACACAAAATCTAGAGTTAAATCCAAATCAAATAACTTTAGTAAAACAATTAGATAATTTTTATAAAGAAAATTTTAGAAGTAACTTGTTGAATTTTTTTTCCAAGCAATCCTCAAAAAAAGGTTTTTATCTTTATGGTGGCGTTGGTGTTGGAAAAACTATGATTTTAGATTTTTTTTTTAATCTAGTTAATCAAAAAAAACAACGTCTTCACTTTAACGAATTTATGCTAAATTTTCATGATTTTGTTCATGACAATAAAGATAAAAATGAGGAAAATGTAATTACTGTATTTGTCAAAGATTTAAAATCAAAATTTTCATTCATTTTTTTTGATGAATTTCAAGTTACCAATATTGTCGATGCTATGATATTAGGCAAACTATTTCAGGAAATATTTAATCAAAATATAAAGGTTATTGTGACCTCAAACACAAAAATATCAGAGCTATATAAAGAGGGGTTACAAAGAGACCAATTTAAACCCTTTATTCAAATAATGCAGGAAAAATCAATAGAACATGAGCTGATAATTGAGGATGATTATAGAAAAAGCAAAGAAAATGAAAAACGAAGATATTTCCATCCTTTAAACCAAGAAACTAATTTTAAGATAAATAAGTTTTCTAGAATAATAACTAAAAATAAAAAATTATCTTCCAAAGTTTTGAATATCAAAGGTAGAGATTTTGAAATAAAAAATTTTTATGAGGGGATTTCAAAGTTTCATTTTGATGAATTGTGTAATCAAAACCTAGGAGGTGAAGATTATTTAAAAATTGCTGAAAGCTCTGAATTTATAATAATTGAAAATGTACCAGAATTTAATGATATCAACTCAAATCAACAACAAAGGTTCATAACCCTTATTGATGTAATTTATGATAAAGATAGAGCAATAGCAGTAACTGCTGAGCAAAGTTTAGAAAAATTGTCGAGCTCTAAGTCTTTAGAAAAACCATTTAAACGTACAATTAGCCGTTTATTTGAGTTAACATCAAAAAATTATTAATATGAAACAAGAATTTTATAATCTTAAAATAGATACCAATGGTCAACGATTGTATGAATTTACTGATCAAACATTAAATTGGATTGAAAAAAACAATTTTAAAAATGGAATTTTAAATTTAAGTATTCAGCATACGAGCGCCTCGATTATTGTTCAAGAAAATGCTGACCCAGATGTGCAGACTGATTTAATTAATTATTTTGATAAATTGGTGCCGATGAATAATAAATTATATATTCACACCACTGAGGGAAAAGATGATATGCCGGCACATATCAAGTCTGCTCTTACTAATAATCAAATTTCATTAAGCGTCAAAAATAAAGAACTATTACTAGGTACTTGGCAAGGAATATATCTTTTTGAACATAGGTTAAATCCACAAACAAGAACTATAATTCATCATTTTTTTGGTGAAGCTTAATTTTTTAAACTTTGGAAAGCTTTAAGAGCAGCAGCACGAGCTTCTTCGTGAACGACAATGGGTTTTGGATAATTTTTTCCAATTATTGTTTTGATAGCTTCTTGATATTTAGTTTCCATTTCCCAAGGTTTATGAATAAATTTTTTTGGGACTTTACTTAATTCTGGTATCCATTTTTTTACATATACACCATCTTTATCAAACTTTTCTCCCTGAAGAATTGGATTGAATATTCTAAAATAAGGTGCAGCATCTGCACCGCAACCTGCTACCCATTGCCATTGTGCAACATTATTAGCTTTATTAAAATCAAGTAAGCAGTTTCGAAAATGTTTTTCTCCCTCAGTCCAATTTATCCTTAAATGTTTTACTAAAAAAGATCCAACTACCATTCTAATTCTATTATGCATCCATCCTGTTTCATATAGTTCTCTCATACCAGCGTCAACAATTGGATAACCTGTCATTCCAGATTTCCAAGCCTTTAAAAACTTTTCATTTTTAACCCAAGGAAACTTATCAAATTCTTTTCTATAATTCCCTTTTAAAAACTCTGGAAAATAATTTATTAAGCTATGTGAAAATTCCCGCCAACCTAACTCATTAACATATTTTCTATAACCAATTCCTTTGGATTTCATTTCACTACATTTTTTCCAAATTGTATTTACATGGATTTGTCCATGTTTAATATAAGGAGATAACTTGGATGTGCCGTCTATTGATGGATAATCTCTAGCCGTTCCATAATCTTTTATTTTATTTGCAATTAAATTATTTAAGATCTTTTTCGATTCATTTTCAGATACATTCCAATAATTTTCAAATTTCTTATACCAGTTTTTTTTTGGTAAAATTTTAGTGGGGTTAATAGAATTTTTAAATAAAGAATAAGTTTTCGTTTTTTTCTTAACGACATAATTTTTACTTGGAGGTAAGCCTAAAAATTTTTGTTCAGCATTTCTCCAAAACGGGGTAAATACTTTAAATGGAGTGCCATCATTTTTTGTTACCTCTTGAAATTCATTTAAAATGTTTCCTTTAAAATACTTAAATTCAATTTCATTTTTAATAAAGATATCTCTGATTTTCTTTCCCTTTGCAATTACATCAGGCTCATAAATTTTGTTCCAATATATTGAGACATCATCTTTTTTTTTTATCTTAGAAAAGACCTCTAATTCATCACCTTCTAATATCTGAAGATTGATTTTATATTTCAATAGTTCTGACTGGAATACTTCCAAAGATTTTGAAAGCCACCATTTTTGTGCTTCTCTTTTATTATCAAAGTCAGCTTTGTTATAGATATATAGGGCAGCTACATTTTCATGACTTTGCGTAGCATAAGCAAGAGCAGGGTTATGCTCAATTCTAAAATCTTCTCTGATCCATGTAATGGCATTTTTTGTCATAGAAATCCTATTTTCTACCTTTAGATAGCAGTTGTTTGTAAAGTTTTACATCTGCATTTCCTTCGCATCCTATGATTAGAATATTTGAGCTTTCATTAAGATTAAGGAATTTTTTGGCTTTAATATTGTTGCATATTCCTATCAAAGCGATAACTCCTGGAGCTGCGCATTCACCACCTGTAATAGAAGTCTTACTAAACTTTTTATCTTTTAAGCCAGCTATCGTTTTTGCAATATTTTTATCTGAGATCGATAGACAACAATCGCTAGCATTTTTTAATATTTGCCATGGCACCAAAGACATCTCATTACACGACATTCCACCCATAATGCTCTCTTTTTTAATTCTAATCTTTTTTAGTTTATTGCTTTTAATACTTTGAAGCACACAATCAGCTTGATCAGGTTCGACGATTATAATTTTAGGTATTCTTTTAAAATATTTTGCAACACCAGCTACTACACCTGCAGCTAATCCTCCAACACCGGCTTGCAGAAATATATGAGTTATATACTGATTAGTTTGTTGGGAGATTTCTTTAATCATGATTGAATATCCCGCCATAGTAAGTTGAGGAACATACTTATAATTTTTTGTTGATACATCTTGGACAATTTTCCAATTATTTTTTTTTGATTGTTTTTGACATTCTTTAAGGGAGTTTTCATAATCACCCTTAACTCTTATAACTTCAGCACCAAAATTTTTAATTTCACGTACTCTTGTTTCACTCACATATTGGCTTACAAATATTTTACATTTTAATTTTAATCTTTGTGCTCCCCAAGCTACTGATCTACCATGATTACCTGCTGTTGCAGAGGAAATTGTAATATTTTTTTTTCCTTTAGATATTTTTTCTACTGCATAAGCGCCACCAAGGGCTTTGAAGGACTTTAAATGAAACCTTTTAGACTCATCTTTGTAAAAAATATTATTGAGTTTTAAATTTTTTTGAAGTTTATTAAGTCTTAAAAGAGGAGTAGCTCTATAGTTTCTCCAGCTAGAAATTGAATTAAAAGCGTTGGAAAGCATAGTTGAAGGTAAATATTTAAGGACATAATTCCTTTTGAACTTAAAATTGTCGTTGATTAAAAATTTCGTTAGCTTCCAATTCACTTTAGCAATCTAAAGTATTTTGACTTTCCCATTTAGTGATGGGCTTTAACTTATTAAATTTTTCTTTCCTATTAAATTCTTTAATCTCTGAACTTCTTAGCTTAACAAAGCTGTTAATCGTATCTTTACCAAAACTTTTATTCATTTCCTTATTATTTTTTAATTGTGCTAGTGATTGCTCCAATTCATTTGGAAGTTTTGGAAGGTTAGGATATTTTTTATAGTCCGTATACATGTTACAATGCAAAGGTTTTCCTGGATTGATCTTATTTTTTAAACCATGTAATCCAGCAGCCAAAACTCCAGCTTGTAATAAATATGGATTAGCAGACCCATCCATTAATCTTAATTCAAATCTACCAGGATCAGGAATTCTTATCATGTGAGTTCTGTTATTTCCTGTGTAAGAAATACTACTTGGAGACCATGACGCTCCTGATTTTGTTGGTGGGGCATTTATTCTTCTATAGCTATTGATTGTTGGATTAAAGAAAGCAGATAACGAAGAGGCATTCTTGATCACTCCTCCTAAAAAATTATATGCCATTTTACTTAAACCCAGTTTATCTTTTGGATCTAAAAATTTATTTTTCTTACCCTGCCAAATAGAAATATGCGCATGACAACCATTGCCTGTTAAATTTTGAAAAGGTTTAGGCATAAATGTTGCTCTTAGCCCGTGTTTTTCAGCAATTGTTTTTACCATATACTTAAAGAAAGTATGTCTATCAGCTGTTGTTAAACAATCTGAATAATTCCAATTCATTTCAAATTGACCATTAGCATCCTCATGATCGTTTTGATAAGGACCCCATCCCATTTCTATCATGCAATCACAAATTTCTTTTATAAGCTCATATCTTCTCATTAATGCAGATTGATCATAACAAGGTTTTGATTGTGTATCTCTTGGATCTGCAATAGATTTTCCGTCTTCTGAAATTAGAAAATATTCACATTCTACACCAGATTTCATCGTTAAACCTCGTTTTGCTAGTTCTTTAATTTGTTTCTTGAGCATTACTCTGGGTGAAGCCTCAACAGGTTTCCCATTCATCCAAAGATCTGATGCTAACCAACCAACTTCTTTATTCCAAGGTAATTGAATTAAACTATCTGGGTCAGGAATACCAAACATATCAGAATCTGCTGGGGTCATGTCTAACCAAGCTGCAAAACCAGCAAAACCCGCACCTGCTGTTTGCATTTCTTTTATTGCATTAGCTGGAACTAATTTTGATCTTAAAACTCCAAATAGATCTACAAAACTTATTAAAAAATATTTTATTTTTTTTTGTTTAGCAATTTTAAACAAATTTTTTGCCATAGATTAGGGTAACATAGTTATTTAAAAAAAGAAAAAATTGTTTCTTTATAATAAACCAGATTTACAACTATAATAATTATGATTGCAAGTATAACCCCGTATTTAGCTTTTGGGAAAGCTACACCACGCATTTTTCTTGGTCTCAGTTCTTCATTATTATTTTCGTCAGACATTATGATTTTTTTAGATTAAAAAGGGCGCTACAAATAAATGTAGCGCCCAAATTTTACTTTATATTACCAATCAGTAATATTGCTTTTGTGGTCGTTTGCACCATGTCTTTTCCTTGCTAATCTTTCAAGTTCTTCACTTTCAGATTTTGAAGTTAAGACGTGCCAACCAACCCATACGATAATAGCAAGTATTACCAATAAGCCTTCACTAGATCCAGCACCAGGATAAATAGCACCTGCAACTTGATCTGCAGGTTTATTTAGGTGATCAATCCAGTTTGTAACTGTTGCCATATTTTCCTCCTTTACCTGGTTGCGGACGCAACTGCTTTTTCATCTGATTTAGCAGTCTCCATTATTTCATAATCTAATCCAGCTATTTCAACTTCACGCGGAATTCTAAGTTTACCCATTCCATGTAAAACTTTAGCTATGATGTAGCCTGGGATAAGTCCAAGAACAACAAACATAATTATTGCTCCAATGAACATTCCAAGTGGATTTATAGCAGCATAAGTTGTTCCGTCCCACATAGCTCCAACACTATATCCAGATGATGGATAACCATTTAGAACAAAACCACATATAACCAAACCAATAAATCCTGCATAACCATGAACTGCTACTGCACCTACTGCATCATCGATTTTGAACTTACGCTCAACCCAGTAATGTAGTTTGTACGAAATAACAACACCGATCATACCTATGATCATTGATTGTATTGGATGATATAAATCATTTCCAGCTGAAGCACAGATGATACCCGCTAGTCCACTAGAGTAGGTCCAGAAAGGATCACCTTTAGCAATCCAGTATCCAGCTAATAAGCCTCCTGATAATGACATCAAGAAGTTAAAAGTAATACCACTTAGTGTAGTCGGAGTTACATATATGTTTGTAGCTGTCCAATAAGATATACCTTCCATACCGTACTCAGGTCCAAGATCAAATATCGGTATATTACATGCCGCATAGAATCCCCAGAAACCAGTATAAATTAGAAATAATCCAATTGTTACTAGCCAAGGGTTTCTTGGTCCAATATTTCTTGGTTCACCACTTGATGAGAATTTTCCAATTCTCGGTCCTAAAACCATTAGAACTCCTAAAGCAAATCCACCCGCAATCGCATGAATTACTCCTGACGCATATGCATCATGGTATCCTAAAAGCTTTAACATCCATCCATCAAAGTGCCATCCCCAAGCGGCATCTATAACCCAGAACACAGATCCAATTGCAATTGCTAAAATACCAAATGCAAAAGTTGTAATTCTTTCAATGATTGCCCCTGAAACGATAGACGCAGCAGTCCAAGAAAATAATAAGAATGCAGCCCAGAAAACACCAGAGATGTGGTCTCCTAAGTTGACAGCCATTAATTGACTTGTTGCTACATAAAATTTAGAACTAAAAGCTGAGTCATCGGTAATCAATGCACTGCTTTCATTCATTATTGATGGCGCTAATCCCGGTCCTGTTGGGAAAGCCCAGTAAATCCACCAACCAAATAAAAACCAAGTTACTGTTACGAGAGGTATCAGCATCGTATTTTTCATTAGAGTATGTTGATGGTGTTTGTATCGAGAAGCTCCAACCTCATACATACAGAAACCGACGTGAATTAAGAACATCAGCACTACTGTTATCCAGTAGTAAAATTCTGTAAATATAGTAGTAAGAGCAGCCAACTGATCAGTCATTTTGTCTCTCCATATTAGTTTTTCAAAAGCCTATAAAATTTTAAGATATGTTACAAATGAAACAGAGCTTAAAAACCTTACATATGTGTAAGGTTTAAAAAAAAAATCAACTTAAGATTGAGAACTTAAAATTTAAGATAAGCTTTTTTCAAATCAACAAGAGGATGTTTTGGGGACATTTGAAATTTAACTAGTAATTCTCTTGCAATCATGTCTCTGTCTTGTTGGTTATTTGGTAACTTAATTGATTTTGGAATTGTTACCCATCCATTTGCATTCCTACAAAATACTGCTGGTTTACCTTCCTCATAACCCATATGTACATCCTCTAACCAGTTAAGATCATCCCATCCCATTGCTTCAATGTATTTTTTTAAAAAAGGAGTGATTTTTTTATAATCTGGTAAAAGATTTACGTCATATCGATAACCAATTGACTGACCAATCATTTTTTCTCTAGCAGTTTCTTTTTTTTTACCTAGCTGACTAGAGGTTTCCTTTTTTTTATTTTTTTTCTTTACCATATTAAAGTTTAGATCTTATGGAAGTTATCAACACCAACTGTATAGTTCGTTCCAGCTAATGGAACTTTAGCTAATGCAGAAGCTTCAGATGTTAACGCCGCTAAATCCTCAGGTTCTAAAGAATGTATATTCGTTTTACCGCATGCTCTAGCTAACAATTGAGCTTCAAGTGTCATTGAATGAAGATAATTATAAACTCTCAATGCAGCATCATCAGGATTTAATCTCGCTCTTAATTTTGGATCTTGAGTAGCAACACCTACAGGGCATCTTCCTGTATGGCAGTGATAACATTCACCTGCTTTAACACCCATTTCTTTTTCAAAATCAGCTTCTGGAATATCTTTATTACAATTTAATGCGATCATTGAACCAGTACCAATCGCAATTGCATCAGCACCTAGTGCTAAAGCTTTTGCCATATCAGCACCATCTCTTACACCACCAGCATAAATCAATGTAACTTTTCCGGTTTTACCCACATCGTCTAACGCTCTTCTTGCTTCTCTTATAGCTGCGATACCGGGAATACCTGTATTGGCAGCAGCTATGTGTGGACCTGCACCTGTTGATCCTTCCATACCATCTAAGTAGATAGAGTCTGGATCACACTTTGCAGCCATACGAACATCATCATAAACCTTTGATGCACCTAATTTTAATTGAATTGGCACTTTATTTTTTGTTAGTTGTCTCAATTCTTCAACTTTTAAAGCTAAGTCATCAGGACCTAACCAATCAGGGTGTCTTGCGGGAGATCTTTGATCAATTCCTGATGGTAATGATCTCATTTCAGCTACTTGGTCAGTAACTTTCTGACCCATCAAGTGTCCTCCCATACCGACTTTTTGACCTTGTCCAATAAATACTTCAATCCCATCTGCTAGTTGTGCATGATGTGGGTTAAATCCGTATCTAGATTGAATACATTGGTAAAACCATTTTTCAGAATATCTTCTTTCATCGGGGATCATTCCACCTTCACCTGAACAAGTAGCGCTTCCTGCCATTGTTGCACCTCTAGCAAGTGCTGTTTTAGCTTCATAAGATAAAGCTCCAAAACTCATACCAGTAATATAAACTGGTATATCTAATTCAATTGGGTTCTCACATCTTGGACCGATTACAGTTTTGGTTTCACACTTTTCTCTGTAACCTTCGATTACAAATCTTGTTAATGTTCCTGGTAAGAAAACTAAGTCATCAAAAGTAGGGATTTTTTTCATTAATGCCATTCCACGCATTCTGTATCTTCCTAACTGTGATTTAATATGGATGTCGTCAATTACCTCTGGGGTAAATATAGCGTTGTGACCAAGTAAACTTTTGTTTCTTGATCCGTTACTGTTCACATGAACATCAGCTTTTCCACCAACGTTACCGTTTGATTTTCCATTTTTTTTCTTTTTTTTCTTAGCCATTAGATTGCTCCTTTTTTCTCTGCGGGTTCTAAGTTATCGTAATTCCAAAGTTTTTTACCAGCTACAATTTTTTTCATCTTACTTACATCAAAGTTTTCACCAATTTCAGCAACTCTAAGTTTTCTTCTTAACCAATCTTGATCGCTTTGGGTCAACTCTGAATCTACTGCATCACTACCATATGACCCAATTTCTCCACCTACGAAAATTGTCCCATCATACATCGAATCACCTAAATTTATGCCAACATCTCCTAATATGATTATTCTTCCTCTTTGCATCATAAACCCAGTAAATGCACCAGCGTCACCACCAATAATGATAGTTCCACCTTTCATATCAATGCCAGTTCTTGCACCGACACTACCTTTGCAAATTAAATCGCCTCCTCTGATAGCAGCTCCAAAACATGACCCTGCGTTTTTTTCAATTACAACTTTTCCAGCCATTAGATTTTCTGCACATGACCAACCAACTCTTCCATTGATTCTTACAATTGGCCCGTCACTTGAGCCCATACCAAAATATCCTAAACTACCCTCAAAAATTAAATTTAATTTATTCAAAATTCCAACACCTAGACTGTGTTTTCCTTGAGGATTTTTGATGACTATTGTTCCATAGCCTTGGCTCATTAAATTATCGAGTTCTTTATTAGCTTCAGCTGCTGTCATATTTTTTACATCAAGATCTGTTCTTTTATTAAAATCAACATCATAAGTTCCAAAGTAATAAAAATTTTCTGCTTCATCTGGATTAAAAAATTTCTGTTGGGTTCTTCCAGTTAAAACTTCCGAGTGCATTCCCATTGCCTGGGCTTTTGTTTTTTTGGTTACGTTTTTTAAATTTGCCATACTTTAACCTCTCCATCGAATGGATCATAAGTATCAATTTCTTGTGGCAAAATTGATCTTATAGCTATTTCTTCTGAACCCATTGCTACCAAATCATCAGACTCATATAAAACTAAAGGTTTTGCGGCCATTGTATCCTTAGCCATTCCTAAAGAGTCTTTTGTGGCAACAAAATAAGTAAATACACCATCAAGACCTGTTAATGACTCTTTCATTCCTTCTTCTAATGAAGCTCCATCTCTCATTTTTTCAGCGAGGTAAACTGCAATTAATTCAGAGTCACATTCAGACATAAATCTCATTCCCTTATTTTCTAAAGCTCTTCTATTATTCCAATAATTTGTTAGTTGACCATTATGAACAACGGACACATCACTAAAAGGATATCCCCAAAAAGGGTGGGCAGATTTGATATCTACACCAGACTCAGTAGCCATTCTTGCATGTCCAATTGCATGAGTACCAACAAGTTTATCTAAGTTATATCTATCACAAACCATTTTAGCATTCCCCAGATCTTTGATTACTTCTAATGATTTACCCATAGATAAAATCTCAACACCAGGAATGCTTTCTATTTTTTGTGAAAACTCTAATAAATCTTTTTTATTGTATTCAATTTCATATCTTAATGAGTAAGGGAGTATTCTTTCCTCTTTAATTATTTTTGCTCCCATTTCTGCAAGATAACTATCAACAATTTTTTTTCTTTCATCGTAGACAGATACATCTTCAGCAACTGACGTACTTCCTTCACCAACATTTTCACCAACTTTAAATCTCATGATGAAATTTTTGCCATCTGTATCACCATACAACGCATAACCGGTTGAGTCTTCTCCTCGATGCTTTAAGGCTTGCAACATTCCTTGAAGTTCATGACCTACGTTGGATGATTTCCCTCTATGAATTAATCCTGCTATTCCGCACATATATTTCTCTCTCTGTATTTATTATGGTAAACAATCTAAATAGGTATCTAAATCCCATTGAGTTGTTGCACCTAAAAATCTTTCCCACTCATCATTTTTATACCAATGGAAAACTTTATACATCTCATCAGGCATTGCAGATTTAATAATTTCATCCTCTGATAATCTTTCTAAAGCCTCACCCAAACTCAAAGGAAGTTTCTTAACATCTTTACCTGCTTTTTGAGCTTCATAAATATTTCTAGACTCTGGAGCTGCTGGTTGCATTTTTTTACTAATTCCATGATCACAAGCTTTTAGTAAAGCTGCTCCTAATAAATATGGATTATGCATTGAGTCTACCGATCTGTATTCAAATCTACCCGGTGCTGATACTCTCAATCCACAAGTTCTATTTTGATAACCCCAGTCAGCATAAACAGGAGCCCAAAAACCTTGATCCCATAATCTTCTATATGAATTTACAGTTGAAGATCCTAACGCTGTCAAAGCTGGTAAATGTTCCATGATACCTGCTATTGATTGTAATCCAATTTTTCCAGGTAACTGCATATCCTTAGTATCTGGCATGAAAGTATTTGTTCCGCCTTCAACATAACCAAAAACTTCTTCAACACCTGGTAAAGATTTGTGTCCAAGTTTATTTGTTTTAACTTTTCCACCTTTCCATAAAGACATATTGGTATGACAACCACTCGCCGAAACTCCCATAAATGGTTTGGTCATAAAACATGCAATTAGATTATGTTCTCTTGCAACTTGAGCACATATTTGTCTGTAAGTTGATAGTCTATCTGCATTCCTTAAAACATTATCATATGTCCAGTTCAATTCTAATTGACCAGGTGCATCTTCGTGATCACCTTGAATCATGTCTAGACCCATTGCTTTTGCATACTCAATTACTTTCATAAACACAGGTCTTAATGACTCAAATTGGTCTATGTGATAACAAAATGGTTTCGAAAATCCTTTTCCAGTTGGAGTTCCATCATCATTTTTAGTCAACCACATCATTTCTGGCTCAGTTCCTACTCTTAGCTCCAAACCATGTTTCTTTTGAAATTCATCCATGAAAATTCTTAAATTTCCTCTGCAATCAGAAGTTAAATGACCTCCAGGATTATTTCTTTCTTCTCTATTTCTAAAACAAGTTACAAAAACTCTTCCAACTCTTTTATCCCATGGTAATTGACAAAAAGTTTCAGGGTCAGGAATTCCAACCAATTCCATTGCCTCTGGTCCATAACCAATATAGTTGTTGTGTCGATCTAAAAATAAGTTTGCAGTTGCTCCGTAAACTAATTGGAAACCTTTTTCAGCTGTTCTTTCCCAATGATCAGCAGGAATTCCTTTTCCAACTACTCTTCCTGTTACAGAAATAAATTGATAATAAATATAGGTTATTCCTAATTCGTTAATTTTTTCTCTGACTTTTTTGACTTGTTTATCTCTACCTGGTCGGTTTATGTGTTTTTCTAGATCCGTCATTTTCCCCTCAATGAATTATAAATTTATTCAAGCGTAACTGAAAAATTTATTAGTGTCTAGGCTTGAAGTTTAACTCCAAGGAAACGGACTGTTCGAAGTAGGGTGCAATTCTCCCTTCTCGTAACGGTTGAATCTAAATGGTTTTAATAAATCACTTTCAGTGCCAAGAATTTCTTTTGCTACCAGTTCGCCGACACCAATCATTTTGTATCCATGGTTAGCATCAGCAATCATATAAACATTTTCAAAAAATCTATCGAAGATCGGAAAAGAGTCAGGGGTCATACACCCAAGTCCACCTGAAGGACCTTTTCTATATAAATCTGATTTCCCTTCAAATCTTTTTTGGCAGTGAGCTAAAGCTGAACACCACATTTCACTAAAAGCATCAGTTGTTTGATACTCTGGTGACTCAATTCCATATGGATCAACGTTTACTTGATCGAAATGTTTTTTAACAATGTATGGAGAAGTTCCTCCTTGAACACCTAACCCTTCAATATCAGGCTTGTAATAAATTCCCCAAATTTTATCTGTAATTAATTTTTTTGTTTTATCTGAATACAATGGTGCAGTAGAGTCGACATGAACCACAGGCGGTTGTTTGCCATCATTTGTTTTTAAGAAATCTGGTTCTACTCCAATAACACCCTCTTGAAGCATCCAGTAAGTCCACATGTCAGTAACATGCATCTTGCCATCTTTGCCTTTGATGTTTGCAGTTTTTGGTAGCTCTAACATGTTCCAAAAATCTCTTGCCCAAGGTCCCGCACCAATTACGACTTGTTCACAATCAATTGTCCCTTTGTCTGTTTCTACTCCAGTTACAGCTTTACTATTACTTCCTCTTTTAAAACCAGTAACTCTTACACCCTTCATCACTTGAACACCATTTGAGGTAGATTTATTTTCAAGTGCTTTAATTGAATCTTTATTAAAAGCATATCCACCTTTTTTTTCATGGAGAATAGATGTTATTCCTTGAGCTTGCCAATCATCAAAGATACCCTTCATATAATTAGTGCAATCTTTCTCACCTTCTATAAATTCAGACTCATAACCAATTGCTTTTTGTTGTTCATAAATACTGGCAACGTCTTCATGCATAACTTCAGGTGATATTTGTAAATATCCAACTGGATTATATTTAAATGCTTTTGGGTCACTCTCCCAAACTGAAACTGAATGGGCCATTAATTCTCTCATTGCTGGTTGAAAATAATTATTTCTAACAACACCACAAGCTATGCCGCTCGCACCTGCTGCTGTATCTTTCTTTTCTAAAACAATAATGTCGCCTGGATTTTTATATGTTTCGGATAACTTCCAAGCAGTGCTTAACCCGTGGATTCCCCCACCGATAATTACTACTTTTGCTTTTGTCGGTAATGACATACTCACATCTTTATTTTTCATGCGACGTAAATATATAATTTTTTATATATATAAAAAATATAAGTAAAAATAATAAAGCTTTAAAAACTTAGATGTTTGAGGGTTTCAATGTATTTATTAAATTCTTCAATAAAAGATACACTTGGCTTTATGTGCTTTTTTCGCTGGTCTCCAGAAGTTTTTTCTAAGAAAAAAAAACCTTTTTCACATGCCTCATTTATCATTAAAGCTGACTTAGGACGTGAAGTTTTAAACAATTTAGTCTTTAATTCTTCAACAGTTAAGTCCTCTTTATACTTATAAGCGTGCATAACTAAAAGCATCATATGATAATGGGAAGGTGATTTTCTAAAAAAATAGTTACTAGACATGTGGGAAAGTTTCATCTGATCTTCCCAAAATTCTAATAAATCTTTTGCTGTTTTGGGCATTAAGATCTAACTCTAGTTTTCTTAGGGTCGAAGTGTGGGAAAGCAACTACTTTAGCAGAAATTCTTTTTTGATGACCATCAATTTTACCCACCTCTACCTCAGTGCCTATTTCAGAATATTGATTATCAATTCTACATAAAGCTATATTTTTGTTGAGAGTAGTTGATAAACAACCACTTGTAATCACACCAACTTGAGATCTTCCGACATGTACACAGTCACCATGACCCGAAGGTTCTTTACCAATTAACTCAAGACCAACAAGTTTTTTTTGTGGATTTGCTTTTCTTTCTTTCAAAACACTTTTACCAATAAAATCTTCTTCCTTTGACTTGAGAGGTACTGCAAAACCAATTCCAGCTTCAAACGGATCCTGTTGACCATCAAATTCGTTTCCAAATAAAATTAAACCTGCTTCAATTCTCAATTTATCTAAGGCAGCAAATCCAGCAGGTATTAAATTATCATCTTTGCCATACTCCATAAGTTTATCCCATACTTTTGGTGCATCTTTTGGATGGCACCATATTTCATAACCAAGTTCACCAGTGTAACCAGTTCTAGAGACAATTAATGGTATTCCTTGGAGTTCTTCAACTCTGCAAATTGAAAACCTAAACCATTCTAGCTCATCGATTGCGGGCTGTGTCGGAGGTGTAAAAATCATTTTTTTTAAAATTTCTCTACTTTTCGGCCCTTGAATGGAAACGTTGCTAATTTGATCTGTTGAGTTTTTTATATTTACTTTGAATTTTTTCTTTTGAGCAACTTCTTTAAGCCACTCCCCTGCATACTCGTCTCCGCAAATCCATCTAAATCCAGTTTCACTTAATCTAAATAAAGTGCCATCATCGAACATCATGCCGTTTTCATAGCACATTGCTGAATAAACAATTTGTCCAATAGCAAGTTTTTTAATATTTCTAGTTAAAGTATAATTCATTAATTCTTCAGCATCTGGTCCTATAATTTCAAATTTTCTTAATGATGATAAATCAATTAAAACAGCATTCTCTCTGCACGCATTATATTCTTCTACCACACCATGTTTTGTGTAATCATTTGGAAGCCAAAAACCTCTAGCATCAATAAAATTTCTAGTTAATTTTGATGTTCTCTCATAAAACCCAGAATTTCTAGTAAGTTTTTTTTCAGAGTCTGTTTTCATTCTAAAAGCAAATGATTTTGAAAATTCTTTTTTTTTGTCATAGGTTCTAACAAAAATATCTGTGGGATTCCATGAATTACATGCATCAATATCACTTGGACATGCTGTCGTCCCAATAGTTAAATCTTTTAATGCTTTAAACATTACATAATCCCCAGGTCTTGCAAATGACTCATCAGAAATGACAGAATTTAAACCAGTTGCTGAGGTATTAAAAAATAAATTAATTGCTTGCCAACCTTTTTGTTTTTCAACTCCATATTCCGCCATTGCATTATTTAGATTGTCCGAACAATTTGGATGACCAAAATAACCTGCATCCTCGTAATATTTTGATGTACAAGCTAAATTAAAAGTATCATGTTTGCCAACTGTATCTCTTATCACTTCAACTAAAGGTTCATGATCTGTGTCATAAAATTTTGAGAACAATCCTGGCCCAGGAAAAGTGTTACCCATAAAGGTTCGTGTGGTTTGCCAATCAAGTCCTTTTTCAATTTTTTTATCAAGTTTTCTTGTATCAAATGCAACAAAGTCAGAGCATTGTCTACCTGCTGGACTAATAATTTGGATGTAATCACCTTCTTTTACCTGAAAGGAAATAGCAGTTTGTCTATCAATATTTTTTTCGTAATGTGGTTCAAATACAGGGTCAGGAATTATTGACAATTCTTTATCATTCGTAATTTTAGCTCTTTTAATAAATAATATTAAATCACCAGATGGATTCTGTTCACTTACCAACATGTCATTTTGGGGTGCAGAGAAAATAACATAGCACTTATCTTTAGATTTTAATTTAATTTTTTCACCACTGGGCGTTTTATCATCAAATAAAATTGAAGAATGAGATTTATTTAAATCTAGATTTCTTTTTTTTAATTGAAAATTTGTAGCTAGAGAACTTTCATTTTTTTTTTTTAAAATCTCTTTAATAAAACTTGTGTTGCTATTTTCTTTTAAACTTAAAATTGCAAGTTCAGATTTTCCATCTTTGTCGAAACAAATTATTTCACAAATTTGATTTCCCTCATCATTAATGATTTCTATTTCGTCATCTGGAAAAATTTGTAAACCAGTTAGCCCACCAGCGTTTACAACATGTCTTTCAACTCCAGGTGGTAGTATATTTAAACCAGGTTCTTTTATATCTAATGTAGTCAGCGACATTTTTTATATACATAATTATATTATATAAATATCTATTAGTTGACTATCATTTTACTTAGGCACATACTATCCCTACTTAATATTAAGAAAGGGGAATAAATGCGAAAAATAATATCATTTATATCTGCAATGATAATCTCAGCGGTAAGTTTCGCTGGTATTGCAAATGCAGATAGTAAAAAACCCATAGTTATTCCGACACACAACTGGTCAAGTCAAATTGTAATGGCCTATGTTATTGGTGGAATGTTCGAAAGTATGGGTAACAACGTAAAATACGTTAATGCTGACTCTCAAGCAGTATACGAGTCAATTAGAATTGGTGACGTGACTATATCTCACGAGGTATGGGAATCTGCTTTTGGTAAATCATTCACAACTGCTTTAGATAAAGGTGGTTTGTTAGATTGGGGAGATCATGAAGCAAGAACTCTAGAGGATATGGGTTATCCTAATTGGGTTGCTGAAAAAGGATTATGTCCTGGTTTACCAGATTGGACAGCATTAAAAAATCCAGATTGTGCAAAAAACTTTACAACACCTGACTCTCCAAATGGAAAAGGAAGAATGTTGGAAGGTCCACAAACATGGCATGGTGATTTAATTCCACAAAGAGTTGACGCTTTAGGTTTAGGTGATCTTTGGTGGGTTAAATTTGCTGGAAGTGCCGATGCTTTATGGGCAGAGTTAGCTGCAGCTGAAAAAGAAGGAAGAGGAACAATCATCTTTAACTGGACACCAAACTTTACTGATGGTGCTGGTTTCACATTTATCGACTTTCCTCCATACACAGCTGGTTGTAGACCAGAGGATGGTGGTGATGGAAAATGTGGTTCGCCAGATGGTTATTTGAAAAAAGCAGTTAATGCTGACTTTCCAAAAACTCATCCAAAAGCAGCAGCGGCATTTAAGAAACTTTCGTTCTCAACAAGTCAAATTGGTGCAATGGCAGCTTTAGTTGACGTTGACAAAATGACTCATGAGGATGCAGCTAAAAAATGGTTAGCAGACAATAAGAAAGTTTGGCAAGCTTTTACTAAATAAGGTTAAGAGCTATTAAATCTTTAAATCTCTCCCAACAATGTTGGGGGGGATTTTTTTTTAGATAAAATTTATGATTAAAATATTACTTTTTATATTTGTTAAT
>JBNAKH010000006.1:0-3333 GCA_052047495.1 Candidatus Pelagibacter sp. | reverse complement strand
TGTCGAATTTGTAGAAGATGACATTAGGAAATTTCTTTTTTCTACAAGATTTCTTTTTCAAAATTTAGATAGAGTGATATTTTTTGATAATCAACTTAACTTAATTGGTGATACAGATACCTTAGATCTTGATCCAAGATCATTTTCACAAAGATTAGATATTGTTGAATTTGAAGTGTTAACTGAAAAAAAAACTAAAGAAATCACTGAGAAAAAAAATATTGATGTTGGAAATAATAACGTTGTTTCTCTTAATGATGTACTTTTAAATTACGCATCTTCAAAAAATTTTGGAACACC
This sequence comes from Candidatus Pelagibacter sp., assembly GCA_052047495.1. GTDB lineage: Bacteria > Pseudomonadota > Alphaproteobacteria > Pelagibacterales > Pelagibacteraceae > Pelagibacter. Next base: position 3,033 of record JBNAKH010000006.1, on the reverse strand, counting down.
TTTTACTTTTACCCAAGAAGAGTTCAATAAATTTAAGCTGACAACAATTAAAAATGTAATGCAAAAAGGTGAAAACATTGGTTATTTAGCTATTACAGAAAATGCAAATGATGTTAAAGCAGCTATAGATGAAAGAAAGACTTTTGTAATTAGAACAGCCTTAGCCATTGGTTTAGTAATATTAATTTTCTCCTTTGTTTTAAATAGATATTTCTTAAAACCAATTAAAAATTTAGTAACGTTCACTGAAACAATCAGAAATAAAGATCCGAAAGTTACTAATCTTGATATTTTAAAAAAAAGAAATGATGAACTAGGATTACTCTCAAAATCACTAGATGATATGACAAATGAATTAACTAAAAGGATTTCACATGCTGAAAATTTTTCAACAGATTTAGTTCATGAAATAAGAAATCCACTAGCTTCTCTCAAGAGTGCGTCTGAAATTTTACATGATACTACTGATGTTGAGCAAAGAATTAAATTAATTGATATTTTGAGTCATGATGTTCAAAGAATTGAAAGATTAATTACAGATTATTCACAAATGCTAAAAGATGAAGTTGCGCTAAGTAAAGAAAAAATTAAAAAACTTGATATCGAGCCAATTATTAAATCAGTCGTAGATGATTTTAATAATATTTATAAATTAAAAAGAGGAATAAATATTTCTTATTCGAACGATGGAAAAAACAAATATTTGATAAATGGAATAGAAAATAGGATTGAACAAATAGTTGCTAATCTTTTGGATAACTCAATATCTTTCAGTGGTGACAATAAAGATGTAATTGTTAAGGTTTCAAAATTAGAAAATGATAAAGTTTCAATCAATATTTTAGATGAAGGACAAGGATTTAAAGAAAAAGATACCAATAAAATATTTAAAAGATTTTATAGTAATAGACCTGATAAATTTGGACAACATTCAGGACTTGGTTTAAATATTGTTAAAAATTTAGTCGATTTACATAATGCAACGATAAGAGCATCTAACAGATTAGACAGAAAAGGAGCAAGTATGGAAATTATATTTCCTAATGCTTAAAGAGTTCTATTGATTAATTAATTCTTTATTGTTAGAAGACGCACCATGGAAGATTTCAAAGTTAAAGATTTGACCCAAGCTGAATTTGGAAGAAAAGAAATTTCAATAGCGGAGAGTGAAATGCCTGGCTTAATGGCTTTAAGAGAAGAATACTCTGGAAAGTCACCGCTAAAAGGAGCGAAAATTATTGGATGTCTGCACATGACTATTCAAACAGCGGTTTTAATTGAAACACTTGTTGCCTTAGGTGCCGAGGTAAGATGGTCATCTTGCAATATTTTTTCAACTCAAGATCATGCAGCGGCCGCAATCGCTAAAGCTGGAATTCCAGTATATGCTTGGAAGGGAGAAACTGAAGAGGATTATATTTGGTGTATTAAACAAACGATTGAGGGTAAAAAAGATTGGGCGCCAAACATGCTTTTAGATGATGGAGGAGACCTCACTGCAATGATGCATCAAGAGTATAAAGAATTACTTAAAAATGTGAAAGGTGTTTCAGAGGAGACAACAACAGGCATTAAAGCTCTTAATAAAATGGAAAAAGATAAAACTTTGTTAGTACCTGCAATAAATGTAAATGATTCTGTCACCAAATCTAAATTTGACAATCTCTATGGATGTAGAGAAAGTTTAGTTGATGGCATAAGAAGAGCTACAGATGTTATGATGTCTGGAAAAATTGCTATAGTAGCTGGATTTGGAGATGTTGGTAAAGGAAGTGCTGCATCTTTAAGACAAAGCGGTGCTCGAGTATTAGTTACAGAAGCTGATCCAATTTGTGCATTACAAGCAGCAATGGAGGGTTATGAAGTGGTTTTGATGGAAGAGGCAATTAGCAAAGCTGACATCGTCGTTACAGCAACTGGTAACAAAGATATTGTTACAGCCGATCATATGAGAGAAATGAAAGATAGAGCAATTTTGTGTAACATAGGACACTTTGATAATGAAATTCAAGTTGATGCTTTAAAAAATTATAAATGGACTGAGGTAAAACCTCAAGTTCACGAGATAGAACTACCAAGTAAAAAAAGGATTATTCTATTAGCAGAAGGTAGATTAGTTAATTTAGGTTGTGCCACAGGTCATCCAAGTTTTGTAATGAGCGCATCGTTTACTAACCAAGTGATTGCACAGATAGAGCTTTGGAATAATCATAAAAACTACGAGAACAAAGTTTATGTTTTACCAAAACATCTAGATGAAAAGGTTGCCACACTTCATCTTAAGAAAGTTGGAGCAAAATTAACCAAATTATCAAAAGAACAGGCGGACTATATAAGTGTTGGAGTCGAAGGTCCTTTTAAACCTAATGCCTACCGCTATTAAAAGTGATAGAATAGATTTATCTTCAGAAAAAGAAACAGAGGAACTTGCTGGTACATTTTTAAAAAAAATCAAACCTGGATCTCATGTTTTTTTATATGGTGAAATCGGAGTTGGAAAAACTACTTTTATTAGATATCTTATTAATCAATTTCAAAAACTTAATAAATTAGAGATAACAGAAGTTACAAGTCCCACTTTTAATTTGTTAAATGAGTATCAAATAAATAATTTCAAGATAAATCATTATGATCTATTTAGATTAAAATCTACCGAGGAAATTAAAAATTTAGATTTATTTGAGGATAATAAAAACATAATTACTTTAGTAGAATGGCCACAAATAATTAAAGAAAAACCAAAAAATTTGATAGAATTATTTTTCGAGTATGGAAATGATCACAAAACTAGATCTGTGCAAATTAAAGGTTTATAGCTTCTATCCTGAATGCCAAAATTAATAAAAATAAAGGGGGATGCATCATTTAGAAGTTTTTTTAGAAAGAGAGTAAATGGTAAATCTTCTATTGTTGTTTACGCCAAAAAAGAAAAATTTAAAAATTTACTTGTATACGATGCAATAAATAAAATTTTAAACAAGAACAAAATTTTAGCACCACAATTATATATCCAGAGATATGATAAAAATTTCA
>JBNAKH010000005.1:0-6269 GCA_052047495.1 Candidatus Pelagibacter sp. | reverse complement strand
AGCGGAACAAGCTGTAATTGGTTCAATACTTATTTCCAATGATATTTTTGATGAAATAAACATTATTATTACAAGTGTAAATTTTTATGATCCGATGCATCAAAAAATTTTTGCTGCGATTGAGAGTCTGATTTTTAAAGGATTATTAGCTAATCCAATTACTTTAAAAAATTATTTTGAAGATGAAAGTGATGAATTTAATATTCCAGAGTACTTAGTAAAAATCACTAAATTTTCAACCTCAGTAAGACAAGCAATGGAATATTCAAAAATAATCTATGATATGTTTGTTCGTAGAGAGCTTATTAAGATTTCTGAGCAAACAATTGATGATGCAAAATTGAGTGATCTTAATACAAATGGAAAACAAATAATTGAAAATTCAGAAAAAGAATTATTTAAATTAGCTGAGAAAGGTTCTTTTAGTACCTCATTTATAAAATTTGATAAAGCACTTAAAGATACTATAGATATGGCTTCAGCTGCTTACAAAAATGATGAAGGAATAGTTGGGGTTCCCACAGGGTTGAGAGATTTAGATGACAGATTAGGAGGTCTTCACAAATCTGACTTGATTATAATTGCAGGAAGACCTGGAATGGGAAAGACAGCACTAGCGACTAACATAGCATTCAATGCAGCTCAAAAATTACTAGAAAGTGGTAAAAAATCATCAATTGCTTTTTTTTCATTAGAAATGTCATCTGAACAACTATCCACAAGAATTTTAGCAGAACAATCCAGAATTAAGTCTAATGATATAAGAAGAGGTAAAATTTCAAATGAACAATTTGATAAATTTATAGAGACATCAAAAAATATATCTGAACTTCCACTTTATATTGATGAAACACCAGCAATAACTATTGCAGCTATGAGTAATAGGGCACGAAGAATTAAAAGAATTCATGGTCTTGATATGATTATTGTTGATTATATTCAATTAATGAGAGGAACTTTAAATTATAAAGATGGAAGAGTTCAAGAAGTGTCAGAAATTACTCAAGGGTTAAAAGCGATTGCTAAAGAATTATCAATACCGGTTGTTGCACTTTCTCAATTATCAAGACAAGTTGAACAAAGAGATAATAAGAAACCACAATTATCTGATTTGAGAGAATCAGGTTCAATAGAACAAGACGCCGACGTGGTAATGTTTGTATATAGAGAATCTTATTATTTAGAAAATAAAGAGCCAAAACCAGCAACAATAGAACATGCTGAATGGCAAGCAAAGATGAATGAAGTATCTAATCTAGCAGAATTAATTATTGGTAAACAAAGACATGGTCCAACTGGAAATGTATTTTTAGAGTTTGAGGCAATGTTTACTAAATTTAAAGATACTCAAATTAACTAAATTCCAATATAAAAGGGTAAGATGATTGCCCAATTTTATCAAAATATAATTCTCAAAAATCCAAAGACGATATTAATATTTTTACTTATAGCCTTGTTTACATTTGGCTATTATTCCAAAGATTTTAAATTAGATGCTTCATCAGAGACATTGCTAATTGAGGGAGATCCCGACCTTGAATATCTAAAAGAAATTACAAATAGGTATGGATCAAAGGAATTTTTAATTCTAACTTATACCCCCAACGAAGGAATGATCTCTGATGTTTCTATAAACAACCTTCTTAGTTTAAAATATAAAATACAAAGTTTAAATTGGGTTCACAGCGTTATTACACTTTTAGATATTCCTTTATTAAATAATTCAGATGCACCTTTGCAAGAGAGATTAGAAAATTTTAAGACTTTAAAAGATGAAGATATAGATAAAGAAAGAGGATTTAATGAGATTTTAAGTAGTCCCGTATTTAGAAATTTCGTTATTAGCGAGGACGGGAAGACCTCTGGTATCATAGTTTATATCAAAAATAAAAAACAAATAGAAAATATTTCTAATAAAACAAAAATAGAGATTGAAGAGCATAAGGACTTAATAAAAAAACAAAATCATCAAAATATTCTTGAAATTAGAGATGTCATTAAAAGTTACAGCAATATTGGGAAAATAAATTTGGGTGGTATACCTATGATTGCCGACGATATGATGACATTTATTAAAAGTGATATTGTAGTTTTTGGATTAGGTGTTTTATTATTTATAATCACAACTTTATGGTTTGTATTTAGGAAACTAATTTGGATTATCGTTCCAATAAGTAGTTGTTTTTTTTCAGTAATAATTATGACAGGCTTGCTTGGGTTATTAGGCTGGAAAGTTACAGTTATTTCATCAAACTTCATTGCACTAATGTTAATTTTAACAATGGCAATGAATATTCATATGAGTACAAGATTTTTACAAATAAAAGAAATTCATCCTAACAAAAAAATTATAGAATTGGTCACTTTAACAACTAATAAAATGTTTTGGCCGATTTTATATACTGCTTTAACAACTATTATTGCTTTTTTGTCTTTAATCTTTAGTGAAATAAAACCAATTATTGATTTTGGATGGATGATGACACTAGGTTTAATTACTTCATTCATAATCACATTTACGCTTCTTCCATCTCTAATAAATTTTATGCCTAAGGAAAAGATTTTTTTAAAAAAACAAGAAGACTCAAAAATTACCTCTTTCTTTGCACAAATTTCTTTAAATAATCAGAAAACAATTTTTGCTTTTACTATTGTAGTGATCATTCTCAGTTTAATCGGAATAAGCAGACTAGAAGTTGAAAATAGTTTCATAAATTACTTTAGTAAAAAGACTGAAATTTACAAAGGGATGAAACTTATAGACGAAAAATTAGGTGGAACAACTCCGCTTGAAGTAATTTTAAAATTCCCAAAGAAAGAAATTGAGAAAAATAATGATGAAGATGATTTTGAAGATTGGGGTGAAGAGGAAAATGCAAATGATGATAAATATTGGTTTACAAAAGATAAAATTGATAAAATTTCCTCTGTTCATAACTATCTAGATGATTTGCCACAAGTTGGCAAAGTTTTATCCTTTTCATCGATTATAGATGTGGCGACAATGCTAAATAACAATAAGCCTTTGGGAACGTTAGAAATGGGTGTCCTTTATTCTAAAATCCCTGAAAGTATCAAGACTGAAATAATTGATCCATATATTTCCATAAAAGACAATGAAGCAAGAATTAATCTAAGGATTATTGATTCTCAAGAAAATTTAAGAAGAAACGATCTGATAAAAAAAATTAATTTTGATTTAAAAAATGAATTAGGTTTTAAAGAAAGTGAATTCAAACTTGGTGGTGTTTTAATTTTATTTAATAACTTGCTACAAAGTCTTTTTAAATCTCAAATACTAACTTTAGGTTTAGTGATGATAGGAATATTTGGAATGTTTGTAATCCTTTTCAAAAATATTAAACTTTCTCTAATTGGTGTAGTACCAAATTTTATAGCAGCTTTTTTTATATTAGGAATAATAGGTTTACTTGGCATTCCATTGGATATGATGACAATCACAATAGCTGCAATTACAATTGGAATAGCTGTTGATAATAGTATTCATTATATTTATAGATTTAAGGAGGAATTTAGCATTTCTAAAGATTATTATAAAACGCTTGTTTTATGCCACTCCACTGTTGGGAAAGCAATTTTAAACACCTCCATAACAATCGTTTTTGGGTTTTCAATATTGGTTTTGTCAAAATTTATACCAACAATCTATTTTGGTTTTTTTACTGGACTAGCAATGTTATTAGCTATGGTATCAGTCTTAACGTTGCTTCCTTCTTTAATTATATTGATCAAACCGTTTAATAAATAACTAGATGCAAGATTTTGTTGTGGATTTTTACAAAACTACAAATGTTATAGACATCGTATATTTAGTAATTACAATTTTTTCATTAATTGGATGTTACAAAAGAGGTTTTGTTTTAAGTGTTCTGTCAATGGCTAAATGGTTTCTAGCCTACATAATTACATTGGTAATATTCCCCAAAGCAAAACCTTATTTGAAGGGTATAATTGATAACGAGTATGTTCTAGATATAGTTTTAGGTGTTGCAATATTTGTAATCGTTATATTTTTGATTTTAATAATCAACAGAAGTCTAAGAAAAGCTATCCAATTCACTGGACTTGGCAGTTTAGATACAATGTTTGGATTCTTTTTTGGATTTTTAAAAGCTTATATAATTTCTGTATGTATCTTCTCAGGTGTACACATTGTCTATAATCACGATAAATGGCCAGTAAATTTGAGCAAATCATTAATCTTTCCATATTTAGAAAAAGGTAGTAATTATTTATTAGAAAAATTTCCTGATGAAAAAACGTATCAAAAATCAAAAAAAAAAATTGAAAATATTTAATCCTAAGCTTAAAGAAGAGTGTGGTATATTTGGGATAAGCAACACCAAGGATGCTTCTGCACTAACTGCTTTAGGACTTCATGCCCTTCAACACAGAGGCCAGGAAGGATGTGGAATCGTTACCTTTGATGGTAAACAATATTTTTCTGAAAAAAGATTTGGTTTGGTGGGTGATAATTTTAATAAAGAGAAAATACTAAAAAAGCTTCAAGGTGATTATGCTATTGGACATAATAGATATAGTACAACAGGTGAAAATACTCTTAGAAACATTCAGCCTTTCTTTGCTGATACTAATGCTGGAGGGATCGGTGTAGCTCATAACGGAAATTTAACCAATTCTATTTCTTTAAGAAAAAAATTAGTAGATGAAGGTGCAATTTTCTACACAACATCTGATACAGAAACAATAGTTCAATTAATTGCTAAGTCAAAACGTGCAAAAACAATAGATAAAATTGTTGATGCAATTTTTCAAATACAAGGTGGATACGCTTTAGTAATGTTAACTCAAACTTCATTAGTAGGTGTTAGAGATCCTTTTGGTATCAGACCTTTGGTAATTGGAAAATTAAAAAATAGTTTTGTCCTAGCATCTGAAACATGTGCTTTAGATATAATTGGTGCAAAATTCATACGAGAAGTTGAAAATGGTGAAATAGTTTTAATTGAAAATAACGAACTAAAAAGTATTAAACCATTTCCACCAAGAAAGGTTAGGCCTTGTGTTTTTGAATATATTTATTTTGCAAGACCAGATAGTATGCTTGGTGGAAAAACTGCATATGAACATAGAAAAAACCTTGGCTCGGAACTTGCAAAAGAAAATGATGTAGATGCTGATATTGTTGTGCCAGTACCAGATTCTGGAAATGCAGCAGCTTTGGGTTTTGCACAATTCCTGAATGTAAAATTTGAGCTTGGTTTAGTCAGAAATCATTATGTCGGAAGAACTTTCATTGAACCGAGTCAGAAGATCAGAAGTTTGGGTGTTAAATTAAAATTAAATGCTAATCAATCAACTATTCAAGGCAAAAAAATAATTTTAGTAGATGACTCACTTGTAAGAGGTACCACATCCCATAAAATAGTTAAAATGCTATATGACGCTGGTGCAAAAGAGGTTCATGTTAGAATTGCCTGTCCAGAAATAAAATTTCCTGATTTTTATGGAGTTGACACACCAACTAAAAAAGAATTGCTTGCGGCAAATAAAAGTAACTCCGAAATCTGTGATTACATAGGTGCAAAATCATTAAAATTTTTGTCAGTAAATGGTATGTATCGGGCAATTGGTTTTGATAAAAGAAATGAAACTTATCCTGAATTAACTGATCATTATTTTACTGGTGACTATCCTGTTAAACCTATCGATGAACTTGGTGATAGTAAAATTACACAATTATCATTGTTAAATACTGCATCTAATAATTAAATGAAAAAAGTAAGTTTTACCGAAATGAAAAATGGAACTAAAGAAGATTATCTTTTTTTAGATAAGCATGAAAAAGATTTTGCCAGCAAAACTGCTGATAGAATATTAAAATTTATGTCTGGACTAACTGAAACTTTAGAAGGGTATCAGGTATCAAGGCTTGAACACTCACTTCAAAGCGCTACAAGAGCTCATAGAAATGGTGAAAGTGAGGAAATGGTTGTAGCTTGTCTGTTGCACGACATAGGGGATGAATTGGCTCCAATGAATCATTCTGAGTACGCTGCTTCAATTTTAAAGCCCTATGTATCAGAAAAAACTCATTGGATAGTTGAAAAACATGGAGAATTTCAAATGTATTATTACGCACATCATTTAGGTGGGGATAAGAACAGAAGAGATAAATATAAAGATCATAAATATTTTCAAGATACAATAGATTTTTGTGAAAAATATGATCAAAATTCTTTTGATCCTAAATATGAGTCTTTACCATTAGAGTTTTTCAAACCAAT
>JBNAKH010000004.1:0-9436 GCA_052047495.1 Candidatus Pelagibacter sp. | reverse complement strand
GAATTTAATATTATTGGTGATTATGATGCGGTAATGAAAATATCCAAAATAGAGGAAGCGCATGTAATACAAAAACCATTATTATCTATTCGAATACATGGAGAGAATTTTAGTGATAGACATCGAAAAATGAGTTTTAAAGAGTTTAAGAAGTGGTATTTTTTTCAAGAAAGAGACAGTTTTTTTAATAAAAATAAGTTTTCTTTTCAAAAAAAACTTTTGCGTTTATTTATTGTGAGCATAACACCCAAATTTTTGAAAGATTTGTTAAAAAAGAAATAGATGAATTTTAATATAAGGTTTGTTCATAATTGATAATAATTGAATAAGATTAGGTAATAAATAAAAAAACTTTATAGATTGTTATATACTAGGGTATGAAGTTTCCGATTCTTATACCAAATATATTTAATTATCCTTTTACCTACGAGAGTAAATTAAATTTGAAAATTGGTGATTTTGTTGAAGTCCCTTTTGGAAAATCAAAAAAAATAGGCGTTGTGTGGGATTATTTTGAAAACGATAACAATAAAAATTATAAAACGAAAAAAATAATTAGAAAATTAGAAATTCCACAATTAAAAAAGAAAACATTAGATTTTTTAAACTGGTTTTCAGAATATAACATTGTACCAAAAGGAATGGCGCTAAAATTAGCCCTACTAAGTGGAAAACCAGTAGCAATATTGGATAAGAAGTTTTATGATGAGTTCTCTTTTAAGTTAAACAAAAATTCTTTTCAATTAAATTCAGAACAAAAAAAGTCTCTAGCAGAAATAAATGATATGAACAAAAAGTTCAATGTTCATGTTTTACAAGGAACAACTGGCTCAGGTAAAACCATTGTCTACTTTGAAGCTTTAAAGCATATCTTGCAAAAAGGTTATCAAGGATTAATAATGTTGCCAGAGATTGGTTTGACCAATCAATTTGAAAAAAAATTTTTTGAATTTTTTGGTTTCAAAGCAGCAATTTGGCATTCTGGTATATCAAAAAAAAATAAAGAAATTATTTGGAGTGGCTTAACGAATGGAAAAATTAGTGTTGTCATTGGAGCTAGATCATCTTTATTTTTACCATTTAAAAATTTAGGATTAATAATAGTTGATGAAGAGCATGATCAATCTTACAAACAAGATGAAGGGATAATATTTAATGCTCGAGATATGGCTATCTCTAGAGCATCATTTGAAAATATTCCAATTAATTTAATCACTTCTGTTCCATCAATAGAAACATACGAAAATATAAGGAAAAAAAAGTACACCTCTTCAAAACTTTTTAGAAGATATCAAAATGCTTCTTTACCCAATTATGAAATAATTAATTTGAATAATGTTAAAATGGATAAACAATCCTGGCTTTCTAAAGAGATAATTCAAAAAGTAAATTTCCACCTAAATAAGAATGATCAAGTTTTATTTTTTCTAAATAGAAGAGGATTTTCCCCAAGTGTTTTGTGTAAAAAATGTTTCAATAATTTTCCATGTCCAAATTGCTCAATAAATTTAGTTTATCACAAAAATAAAAATAATTTGTTATGCCATTATTGTGGATTTAAAAGTTTTTTGAATAGAGAATGTTCTAAAGAAGGATTTTGTGATTTTATATTTTGTGGACCTGGTGTGGAAAGAATCTCAGAGGAAATAAAAAAAAGTTTTCCATCGAAAAAAATTGAAATTTTTTCGAGTGATACAATGAATAAAAAAAGTTCAAAAGAAAAATTGGAAAAAATAATGAATAATGAAATAGAAATTATAGTTGGAACACAATTAATTTCCAAAGGTTTTCATTTTCCAAATTTGAATTGTATTGTTGTAGTTGATATCGATTTATCACTAATGGGCCACGACTTGAGAAGTGCAGAGAAAAATTTACAATTATATCATCAGTTATCAGGTAGAGCTGGAAGAACAGGAAGTCCGTCTACTATTTATTTTCAAACTTATAATTTTAATACAAAATTGATTGATGATATTACAAATAAAAATCCAGAAATTTTTCTTGATAAAGAAATAGAAATTAGAAAAAAAAATAATTTACCTCCATTTCAAAGGTTTATCTCTTTGATTTTGACAGGTAATAAGGAAAATGAATTAGAAAAAGAAGCTTTGAAATTCAAACTATTTATCTCTAATAATATTAATGGAAAAATTTTAGGTCCTGTAAGTGCTCCTATTTTTAAATTAAAGAGCAAATATCGTATGCGATTACTTATAAGAGGTGCTAAAACTCTTCAATTACAAAATAGTTTAGCATCAATAATTCCAAAATATAAATTTGCCTCAGGAATAAAACTTTCAGTTGATGTTGATCCAATTAGCTTTAATTAACGCTTAAAAAAACTAATTTTTAGCTAATGTGTTACTTGAAGACTATAAAGGCATGTGCTAATTAAATCGTGATTTTAAATTAATCATATTCATTTGAAGGGTAAAAATTGAGTAAAAATAAAGGATTTTCAGATACTTCAGCTAATAGATATTCTTTAGCTTTGTATGAGTTAGCGAAAGATACTAACTCATTGGTTAATGTAGAAATAAATGCAAAAGCTTTTTTAAATTTAATTTCAAATAATAAAGATTTTAAAAATTTTATAAAGGATCCTACATTAAACAGAGAAGTTTTAACCAATGTAATTAACAAAATTTCAGAAGACTTTAAATTAGAGATCCTTTTTAAAAATTTTGTAAATTTTTTAGTTTTAAAAAGAAGATTTTTTTATCTAGAACAAATTTTAAAAACATTTATTGAGATATGTTCGGAAAAAAGAGGCGAATTAAAAGCAGAAATTAAATCTGCAAAATCACTTAATCAAGATGAGATTAAAAAAATTACAGATGAATTGTCAAATAATTTTAAATCTCAAATAAAATTAAACTACATACAAGATGAAAGTTTAATTGGAGGTTTGGTCGTTAAAGTGGGAAGTACAATGATCGATACTTCAATAAAAAGTAAATTACAACAAATAGAAAATAGAATGATAGAGGCATAAATGGAAATAAATCCTTCAGAGGTTACAAAAATATTAAAAGAACAAATTAAAAATTTTGGTGAAAAAGCAGAAATTTCTGAAGTTGGACAGGTTTTGTCTGTAGGTGATGGTATAGCAAGAATTTATGGCCTTGATAATGTTCAAGCAGGAGAAATGGTAGAATTTTCTGATGGATCAAAAGGAATGGCTTTAAATCTAGAAAGTGAAAATGTTGGAGTTGTAATCTTTGGTGACGACCGGAATATTAAAGAAGGTGATGTTGTAAAAAGAACTGGAAGTATTGTAGATACTCCTGTTGGAAAAGAGTTACTAGGTAGAGTAGTAGATGGTTTAGGAAATCCAATTGATGGGAAAGGTGCTTTGGACAAAAGTATTAAAAAAAGTAGAGTTGAAGTTAAGGCACCAGGAATAATTCCGAGACAATCTGTTAGCGAACCAATGCAGACAGGTCTAAAATCAATTGATAGTCTTGTACCAATTGGAAGAGGTCAGCGTGAGTTAATAATTGGAGATCGTCAGACAGGTAAAACTGCTGTAGCAGTTGATACAATTATCAATCAAAAAAAAATTAACGAGTCAGGTGACGAAAAACAAAAACTTTATTGTATTTATGTTGCTGTCGGTCAAAAACGTTCAACTGTTAGACAAATTCAAAAAACTTTAGAAGAAGCTGGAGCAATGGAATATACAACTATAGTTGCAGCAACAGCATCAGACTCAGCTCCGCTTCAATTTTTAGCTCCTTACACTGGATGTGCAATGGGAGAATATTTCAGAGATAATGGAATGCATGCACTGATTATTTATGATGATTTATCTAAGCAAGCAGTCGCTTATCGACAAATGTCACTGATCTTAAGAAGACCACCAGGCAGAGAAGCATACCCAGGCGATGTATTCTATCTTCATAGCAGATTACTGGAAAGGGCTGCTAAATTAAGTGATGAACACGGTGGAGGTTCATTAACAGCTCTTCCGATCATTGAAACTCAAGGTGGAGACGTTTCTGCTTACATTCCAACTAATGTAATTTCAATTACTGATGGACAAATTTTTTTAGAAACTGAGTTATTTAACCAGGGTATAAGACCAGCAATTAATGTTGGGCTCTCTGTTTCTAGGGTTGGATCAGCAGCGCAAACAAAAGCTATGAAAAAAGTATCAGGATCAATGAAACTTGAATTAGCACAATATAGAGAAATGGCAGCTTTTGCTCAATTTGGATCAGATTTAGATGCCTCAACTCAACAGCTTTTAAATAGAGGATCAAAGTTAACTGAGTTATTAAAACAGAAACAATACTCACCGATGACAGTTGCTGAACAGGTGATATCTGTATTTTGTGGAGTAAAAGGATATTTGGATGATATTGACTTAAAAGATATTGCTGAATTTGAAAACAAGATCATTGAGAGATGTAAATCTGATAAACCAGAATTAATCGAGTCTATTCAGAGCTCAGGTAAATTAGAAGAGACAACAGAAAAAAGCTTAATTGATGTAATTACTAATCTTAAGAAAAACTTTAAATCTTGATTTATTTATGGCTAGTTTAGACGATCTGAAAAAAAGAATAACAAGTGTAAAATCTACACAAAAAATTACAAAAGCTATGAAAATGGTTGCTGCAGCTAAACTAAAAAGAGCTCAAGATAGCGCAGAAAAAGGAAGGCCATATTCTGAAAAAATGAATAATATAATTTTGAATTTATCTAGTGGTATCTCAGATAAAGAAACAGCTCCAAAATTACTATCTGGCTCAGGTAAAGAACAAATTCATCTTTGTGTTGTTATGACGTCAGACAGAGGTTTATGTGGAGGTTTTAATGCTAATATAATTAAAAAAGCTAAAAGTTATTTTACTAAATTGAATAAAGAGGGTAAGGAATTGAAGATTATTACTGTTGGTTCTAAAGGTAACGATCAATTAAAAAGAGTTTATGGGAATAAAATTATTGATAATATTTCTTTTAAAAATTCAAAAAACGCAAATTACTTTGATGCAGAAAAAGTTGGAAAAATTATAATTGAAAAGTTTCAAAAAGAAGAGTTTGATATTTGTACCATTTTTTATAATCAATTTAAAAATGTAATAACCCAAATACCTCAGGCTCAACAAATCATCCCGTTAAATACAAAAAGTGATGATCAAAATAATTCAGAAGATAACTATGAATTTGAACCAGACGAGGATGAAATTTTAAGTAATTTATTACCAAAAAATATTTCGACTCAAATATTTAAAGCGATGTTAGAAAATTCAGCTAGCGAACAGGGTGCAAGAATGAGTGCAATGGATAACGCAACTCGAAACGCGGGTGAAATGGTTGACAAACTTACTATTGAATACAATAGAAGTCGTCAGGCAGCAATTACAAAAGAACTAATAGAGATAATATCAGGAGCGGAAAGTTTATAATTATGAGCAAAGGAATAATAACACAAGTTATAGGAGCAGTTGTTGATGTAAAGTTTGAAGGTGATTTACCAGAAATATTAACAGCTTTAGAATGTAAAAATGGCAATAATAGATTAGTACTTGAAGTAGCACAACACTTAGGTGAGTCGACTGCAAGAACCATTGCGATGGATGCTACTGAGGGATTAAAAAGAGGTGATGAGGTAATAAATACGAATGCTCCAATTAAAGTGCCGGTAGGACCTGAAACTTTAGGAAGAATTATAAATGTTGTTGGAGAGCCTATTGACGAAAGAGGAGAGGTAAAAACAAAAGAAAATTGGCCAATCCATAGACCAGCTCCAGAATTTAACGATCAGTCAACAGAGACAGAAATACTTGTAACTGGTATCAAAGTTATTGATCTTTTAGCTCCATACGCAAAAGGAGGAAAGATAGGTTTGTTTGGTGGTGCGGGTGTTGGAAAAACTGTTTTAATTATGGAATTGATCAACAACGTTGCCAAAGCTCATGGTGGCTTTTCGGTTTTTGCTGGTGTAGGTGAAAGAACTAGAGAAGGGAATGATCTTTATCATGAAATGATGGAATCAGGGGTAATAAAATCTGAGGGTCCTGGATCTAAAGCTGCTTTAGTTTATGGACAAATGAATGAACCTCCAGGAGCAAGAGCAAGAGTGGCGCTAACAGGATTAACTGTAGCAGAATATTTTAGAGATCAAGAAGGACAAGATGTTCTTTTTTTCGTTGATAATATATTTAGGTTTACTCAAGCAGGTTCAGAGGTATCAGCATTACTAGGAAGAATACCATCTGCAGTAGGATATCAGCCAACATTAGCAACTGATATGGGAAATTTACAAGAGAGAATTACAACCACTAACAAAGGCTCAATTACATCAGTACAGGCAATTTATGTACCTGCTGATGATTTGACTGATCCCGCGCCAGCAACTTCATTTGCTCATTTAGATGCAACAACTGTACTTTCTAGACAAATAGCTGAAATAGGTATTTATCCTGCAGTTGACCCATTAGACTCAACTTCAAGAATTCTTGATCCTAGAATTGTTGGTGATGAGCATTATCGAGTAGCTCGTGAAGTGCAAAAAATATTACAAACATATAAATCATTGCAAGATATTATAGCTATCTTAGGTATGGATGAATTATCAGAGGAAGATAAACTAGTCGTAGCAAGAGCTAGAAAAATTCAAAGGTTTTTATCTCAACCTTTCTTTGTGGCTGAGGTTTTTACAGGATCACCTGGAAAACTAGTTGATTTAGAGTCCACAATTAAGGGTTTTGATGCAATATGCAAAGGTGAGTACGATCATCTCCCAGAGGCAGCATTTTATATGGTTGGAACGATTGAGGAAGCCATCGAGAAAGCTGAAAAAATGTCTAAAGATGCAGCAGCTTAATGAGTGATGAATTTAAAATTGAAATAGTTAATCCAGAGAAATCCTTCTTATCAAAAGAGGATGTCAATGAGGTAGTTGTTCCTGCATTTGAAGGAGAAATGGGGATATTAAAAGATCATATTTCTATAATTTCATTTTTAAAACCAGGTATTGTTACCATTCAAGCAAAATCTGGTGAAGAAAAGTATTATGTTGAGGATGGGATTATTGAATTTAAAAATAATACTTTATCCATTTTGACCAGCTACATCTTAAATCTAAAAGATATTGAGAAAAATAAGTTACAGAAATTATTAAAAAATGCAGAGGAAGAATCTAATAAACCAGAAATTAGCGATCAATTGAAATATTTGGCTGATCAAAAAGTTGAAACTTTAAAATCAATCAATTAATTATCGTTTTTATTTTTTCTTTAAGTTCTTTGTAAACATGATATTTGAAATCCACTACCACTTCAGTTATTTTATCTAATTCAATCCATTTCCATTCTAAAAATTCTGGTTTATTTGTTTTAATATTAATATCTTCATCTTTACCCAGGTATCTCATCAAAAACCATTTTTGTTTTTGTCCCTTATATTTACCTTTCCAAATAATACCCAATAAATTTTTTGGTAGCTCATAAGTAATTGTGCCTTCTATTTCTTTTACAAGTTCTACATTCTTGATACTTGTTTCCTCCTCTAATTCTCTATATGCAGCGGCTAAAAATTCTTCTCCATCATCTACTCCACCCTGTGGCATTTGCCAAAAATTTTTTGGATTATCTATTCGTTTTGCTACAAAAACTTTATTCTCCTTGTTAAGGACAACAATTCCCACTCCACTTCTAAGTGGCAGATTTCTGAATTTTTCTTCCATGTTAGCCTTTGAGAAGTTTAATGGCGTATTCTAACTGATTGTCTGTTTCAGTTTTGATTCTGAAATCATCATTTTCCTCATCAATTTCTATATCTGGAGATACACCAACTTCAGAAATAGATTTTCCGGAAGGAAGATAATATTTAGCTACTGTGAGCCTAATTGCTCCATCATTTTTAAGGGGGATGATAGATTGTACTGACCCTTTACCATAACTATTTTCACCTAATAAAATTGCTCTTTTGTGATCTTTGAGGGCTCCCGCAACTATTTCTGATGCTGAGGCAGATCCATAGTTAATAAGAACAATCAAGACTTTTCCATTTGTAAGGTCACCTTTTTTTGCAAACCATTTTCTATTTTCAGAAGGTTTTCTACTTTTTGTGGACACGATCTCTCCATTATCTAAAAAAAAGTCAGAGATTTTTATTGCTTGAGAAAGTAGTCCGCCAGGATTGTTTCTTAAATCTAAAATGTATGACTTAACATCTTTATTTTTTTCTAATTTTTTAATTTCTCTTTCTATTTGTTTGCCACTATTTTCATTAAACGAGGTTAGTCTTAAATAACCTATATTTTTTTCTAAAATGTCAGCTTTAACGGATTGAATTTGTATAATCTCTCTTACAACATTAAATATTAGAGCTTTTCTCTCCCCACGTCTTCGAATTGTGAGTTCAATTCCTGATCCAACTGGCCCCCTCATTAAATCAACAGCTTCGCTGAGAGATTTGCCCTGAACTTGAACATCATTAATTTTAACAATATAGTCGCCTGCTTTAATCCCTGCTCTAGATGCTGGCGTGTCATCTATGGGAGAAATGACTTTTACAACACCGGACTCCATACTCACCTCAATACCAAGACCTCCAAATTCACCACTAGTCTCAGTCTGCATTTCATTAAATATTTCTGGAGACATGTATGCCGAGTAAGGATCAAGAGATTGTAGAAGGCCATTGATTGCAGAGTCCATACTCTCAGATTGATTAATTTCATCTACATATTCTTTATTGATTTTTTCAAGAACTTCTCCAAATAAATCAATTTTTTTGTAAATATCATTTTCAGCAGAATTCACCTGCTGAAATAGAAAACAAAATAAAAATAATGTTAATACTTTTTTCATTAGATAATTAATTTTTCTTTAGGTATTAGCTCTGACCACATTTTTTCAAGTTCATAAAATTTTCTTTTTTCCGGGTGAAAAATATGAACAATTAAGTCTATACCATCAATTAATTTCCATTCACTACTATCTGCGCCCTCAATTTTTGAATTTTTTATGCCATTATCTTTGAATTTTTCCAAAACTTGCTCGGATAAAGATTGTATGTGCCTAGATGAAGTGCCGCTCGCAATAATCATAAAATCAGCCATAGAACTTTTGTCTTTGAGATCTATGCTTATTATGTCTTGAGCCTTGTTAATATCCAATGTTTTGATGATAGAATTTTTAAGATCTAAAATTTTATCCATTAATTGATTTTAGACTATCAAATTTTCCTTAATTGAGAAGACGAAATATTGACTTTATTAAAATAAACAAATTTAAATTTCTCACTTTTAAGGGTTTTATATGTCTTAGAATTTAATGATTTTTTCTTATATCCATATCTATCAAAAACTAAGATATTACATTTTTCTGAGATCTGTTTCCATTTATGCCATTTATGGAAGTTAACTAAATTATCTGCACCCATTAAAAAGAAAATTTCATTTTTTTTATTTTTGTTG
>JBNAKH010000003.1:0-26662 GCA_052047495.1 Candidatus Pelagibacter sp. | reverse complement strand
TTTATTTCTCTAACACAAAATTTACAAACTCTAACACAAAATATGAAAATGCTTCCCAAATTTAATTTTTGTTGATTTTATTGACTTTTTTAAATTAATCTCAAAGAGAATTTCTCTAACACAAAATAAAAATACTCTAACACAATTATTTTTACTATTTTGTGTTAGAGAAATCCTATTTAATAAATTATTTGCAAAAAAATAAATTCTCCAAAAAGTGTTGATTTTGCTTGTTTTTTCTTAAATAACTCATTTTGAACACAAAAGATTTAATTTTGTGTTAGACTAAATAGTCATTTTGTGTTAGAGATTCGTTAATTGTGTTAGAGAAATTAAATATTTTTTTATTATGAGTGATCAAGAAGACGATAAAAAGATTTTAAATGATGAACCAGGTGATGCTGGATCTGAAAATCAATCAGCAGTTGATGAAAAAAATCAACCTGAAGGTGAAAAAAACCAAAATATTGATTCCTCTGAGGGCCTCAAAGAAAATATTGATGGAAATAATGATGAGACAAAAAATTTTGACACTGCATCTGATAAAAAAGAGGAAAATGAGGGAACAGGGCACCAAGTTATTCATAAAAAAGATGGAAGACTACATATATATGTCAGACAAGATAAGTATAAGGGTGAACTGAAATCAAAAAATTGGGTTGGAAGACTATACATTGATGGTAAACAGAAAATTTCATCGTCGGGAACAACAAACTTAGAAGAGGCAATACCAATTCTGGAAAAATGGTTTGATGATGTTCAATTAGAGAGTGAAAGATTAAAAAAAATTGCAGAGTCAGGAGAACAAATTCCAACAACTCCACAAGACTTGCCTGAAGCTAATTTAAAAGCTGAAGAAAAAATAATTACTAACGAAACACCAACTGCAAAAACAGAAACACCAGAAACGAACGTTCCAAAAAAAGAAAATATTGTTAATGACAATGTTACTATTAATAACCAAAATGAAACAAAAATTGAGAATATCACTGAGGAAAAACCAGCAAGCAAAGTTTCAAATATATTTGGAAAACTAAAAAGTTTAAAGTTTAAAAAGCCTTCACTAAAAGGAATTAAATTACCAAAATCTCCAGTAAAAAAAAAAGACAACCCTTTAACCAAGGCATTTGATTTTTTAAAATCTAAAATTGGAAAATCTTCTGTTCAAGGAGAAGAAGTAATTGGAGTAGAGCTTACAAATAAAGAAATTAGACTTGCCCAAATTAATACAAATAAGTCTAATCAATGGGTATTAGATAAATTTCATGCTCATCCAATAGATATTCCAGATGAAAGTAGTGTTTTAGAAAATGCTGAGAAAGTTTCAACAGAACTAAGCTTAGCATTACAAAAATCTAAAATAGATGCAACTAACGTTGCAATTTCGATACCGGTTACAAGCGCCATCATAAGAGTTGTTACCTCACCACTGATGAAAGAAGAAGAATTACAAAAAGCAATCGAAACAAACTCACTATGGGAAAATTTAGTACAACTTACAGATAATTTAGATGATTATTCAATTTTCCATCAAGTAATAAATAGAAATGAAAAAGATAACACTATGGACATTCTTTTTGTTGCATCTAAGCTAGCAGATATAAATAGCTACGTTTCAATTGTTAAAAATAGTGGTTTAAATCCAGTTATTATTGATGTGAAATGTTTTGCTCTGAAATCTGCTGTCGACCAGATTAATCAAATTTCTAACAAAACTGAGGATGCAAATTTAACAGCAGTTTTAGAATTTGGTTTAGATGAAAATTATTTAATGATTTTATATGATAATAACCCAATAATTACTGATATTTTTTTACGGGGACAAGACAGAAAAATTTTACTTGAGTCAGAGGATGTAGAAGAAAAAGAAGCATTAGTTAGACGTTACGTCACACAAGTTAAACAAGCAGTTCAAGATTTTGAAACAAAATATGAAAAAAGAATTAGAAATATTAAAGTTGTTTCAGATCTTAAAAATGTTGAGGAATATTTATCATTTTTTAGAAAGGTATTAATGAATGTTGGCTTTAATCTATTTGATCCAATTGAAGGTTTGAAAGTTCCACAACAATTTGATCAACAAATAAATTTAGAAAATAGATCATACTTAGCAACACCAGTTGGATTGGCATTTAGAAAACTTGATGTGTTTGGTTATTATAAATTTGTAACAGCAGCAAAAAATATAAATTTACTTCCTAATAGAAAGAGCATGTTCCAGCAAAAGAAAATGAAAGCAATCTCGAGTTTTGCATTTAAAGGATTAGCAGGAGGTATTGCCGCTTTATATCTAGTTTTATTTTCTCTATCTTTTTGGAATATTCATTCCTACAACAAAAAATTAAAAGATTATTCTAATGTTGTTAAAGTTCACAAAGAAAAATCTGCAGAATTGAAAAAAGTTTCAAAAGAATTAAGTTTGATTGAAACTACATTAAAACTTAGCTCAACATTAAAATCCAATAAAGAATTAACTTATAGAATATTGGCTCAAATAGCATCAAGCGTTCCTTCAAGGTTAAAATTTGATCAAGTTGATTACAATGGCGGACGTATGATTACAATTCAGGGTGTTGCAGCAAGCGATCAAGATATTTTAAAGTTTATTGAAAATTTAGGAAAACAAGAATTAGTCGAGCAAGCATCCTTATCTTCTATGAGACTTCCTCGATCAACAAATAATGGAGTTACAATGAAAGGATTTAGAGTTTTTGTAAAAATTAAAAAAGTATAATTATGAACTTTAAGATTGATCTAAAAAATATTGATTTAAAAAATATATCTCTCGAAGATATTCAGGCGAAACTTAAAAATGTTGATAAAAAAACATGGATCAAAATTGGAGTATCTGTAGGAGCTGTAGTTTTCTTTTTAGTTATTTTCTATGGCGTTTTAAATCCAATAGTAAATAAGAAAAAAGCTCAACTTGATGACATGAACAAGAAAAAAGAAGAAACAGCAAAATTTATTAGCGATATAAAATCTAAAAATAATAAGATTAAGAAAAAAAGACCTCAATATGAGAAATACTCAACTCTATTTCACACTAAAGCTGAAGTGGAGGGTTTGTATCAGACGCTAAGTGAATTTGCTGCAATGAATAATTTAATAATTTCGAAGATTGAGAAGAAAAAAATAGCAGAGATTACCAAAGCAGATGCCATGGCATCGTTAAGCAAAAAGAAGAAAAAAAAGAAAAAAAAACAGAAGAAAAGAGATGTCAAAAATATAGCTTATTATAAAATTCCAGTAGATTTTGAAATAACAGGTAATTTTTTAGGATATATTAAGTTTAAAAGGCAATTATCTCTATCACAAAAGACGTTAAATTTTGACAATGAGTCCATCAAAGTGGTACAAGGGAAGGATTCAACTGGTGCGATAAAAGTAAATGGAACATTAACAATAGTAGGTTTGGCAGATGAATTTTTTTAAAGGTGTCACTTACACATTATTATATGTAATATTTTTAGCATTCGCTGCTAATGCCGATAGCCATGACAAAGAGCAAAATATTGTTGAACGAGCGAAAGAAGTAAATCAAAAAATTAAAGAGCAACAAGCAAAACAAAATTTGAATATCAGTTCAGAGACTAATCAAGAAGAGCCACTTCCATTAAATGATCCTTTTGTAGGTGATGGTACCCTTGGAGGCTCTAGCTCTGGAGTAAAAGTAATTGCTGAAAATGAAGAAAAAAAGAAAAAATTAAGTGTATTCAATTTTAAACTAGTAGGAATAATTGAGGGTGAGGGTGTTGGATTTGCATCTTTGGTAGACGAAAATGGTGACATAATTAACGTTGCTTATAATGATGAACTTTCCCCAGGAGTAAGACTGATAGGAATTGATAAGAAAGAAGTTACTTTTGAAAATGGAGAAGACTCTTTAGTTGTTATTAATTTTAAAAATCAAATTATAGAGAGAAACAACTAATGAAAAAATCTTACTTTAAAATATTTACAAGCTTAATTGTTATTGGATTATTAGTTGCGGGTTGTACTGCCACAGGTAAGAAAAAAGGAACTAAAGGATTTAAACATAACACACCACTTATAAAAACAGATGTAAAAGAGTTAGGTAAAGTAGAACTTGAAAAAATGGCAGAGATGGGCCCAACTCCAGTTGAAGGAGATGTTGTAAAACTTAAAAAAAGAAAAAAATTATCTTCAGTGAAAGAAAAAAATTATCTCTTAATTCCAGAGGAATATAAAAGCTTAAAACAAATGGTAACGTTTAACTTTCAGAATATGGATTACGGTGGAGCCATGAGATTAATGGGAGAAATTGGTGGTGTTAATATCCTTGTGGGTGAGGATGTGGCAGGATCAGTCACAGCATCACTAACTAATGTACCATGGGATAAAGCGTTTAACGCTTTATTGGATATGAAAAATTATGCAGCTGACATAGATGTTGCAAGTAATATTATAAGAGTAGCAACCCCAGCAACATTGACTTCTCAAGAAAGTTATAAATCTGCAAGAGCTCAAGCTGTTAAAAAGAAAGTTGAATTAGAGGACTCAGTTGAACCAATTATATCAGAAATATTTAGACTATACTATATCTCTCCAGCAGAAGCCAAAGCTACAATAACTGAACTATTTACTTCAAGCTCTGGCGCAGCTTCATTTATGCCAATACAAGTAACTGAGGAGCAAACTACTCGTTCTATTATTGTTAGAGGTAAAGAAAAAGATTTAGATGTAGTCGATAAAGTTTTAAGAGAAATTGATGTAAGAACGAAACAAGTTTTAATGGAAGTATATATTGTTGAGGCCGAGTCTTCTTTTGAGCAAGAGCTAGGTAAAAAATTAGGTGGAGTTTATAATAGAAACAGAGAAAGAGCTGGTGGTACACTTGGTGGAACATCGATTGGTGCACCTTCTGGAACTGATTCTTCTATATCAGATGACACTGCAAACTTTGGTGATGGAAAGGATACATTAATGAATTTTCCAGCTGCTGGTGCCACATCAGGTATAGGAATACTTAGAAGAACTGGTTCAGCAGTATTAAAAGTAGAGCTGGAAGCGATGGAAAAGAAAGGTATATCAAAAATAATTTCTAATCCGAAAATCTTCTCTTTAGATAATCAAACTGCAACAATCAAGCAAGGAGAACAAATTCCTGTTTCGGGAGGTGATGGCGCTGATACATTTACTGATGCTGCATTAGTCATGACTGTAACACCTAGTATTATTGGAGATGGAAATGTACTTCTTGATGTAAAGGTTAACAACGACTCTCCAAATAGACAAAATGCGGGAAGTATTGGAATAAACACCATGGAAATTGCCACAAAATTACTAGTTGCTGATGGCGATATAGTTGTAATTGGTGGAATTAAGAAAAATACAGTTTCAGACAGCGCAAACCAAGTTCCAGGTGCAGCGAACCTTCCAATAGTTGGAAAAATGTTTAAAGGAACAAGTAAAGCTGATAAACTGACGGACTTATTGGTGTTTATCGCTCCAAGAATTTTATAAATGATATGTTAAAAATTAGCAGAGAAAGTGAAATTAATTTAATTAATGTTTTAATTGATAATGATGTAATTTCTGGAAAAGATTTAATAAATATAAAGAAGACTAGTACCGAGGGAAATAAATCTCAAATAGAAGCAGTATTTGATCTTAAATTAACTGATGAAAAAAGAATTCTTGATATTTTAGTTAAAGAGCAAAATCTAGAAATCGTTGATCTTGCCAAACAAGATGTTTCTGAAGAAGTTAAAACTGTACTTCCATCTAATTACATTAAAGTAAATTTTGTTGCTCCATTTAAAATTGATGGAAAGACTTTACATATAGCTATTCCCGATAGCTCCAAATTAAATTTAATGAGAAATTTAAAAGCGATTACTAAAAAGAATATTGAATTACACGCTGCACCTTTATCTCAAATTTCTGAGTTCATTGAAAAAATTTCAAATGAAAGTGGAGAGGTGACCACTGCAACCATTAGAGAAGAAAATAAAGAAAAACAAAAAACTTTTGATTCCGATCTAGGTGAAGCAGGAGAGGTATTGGAAAATACTCCAGAAGAAGATATTGAGGCAATCGAAAATGAGTCTGAAGTTATAAAATTCAGTACTGCTGTAGTTGCAGATGCGATTAAAAGTGGTGTTAGTGATATTCACATTGAACCTTATAGGTTTTCATCAAGAGTAAGATACAGACTAGATGGAATGCTTACCGAACAAGAGCAGTATCGAAAATTTCTTCATGATAATTATGGTGCTGTCGTAACACGTTTTAAAATCATGGGGAAACTTGATATTGCCGAAAGAAGATTACCTCAAGATGGTGCGATAAACTTTAAAATTGAAGGTAAAGTAGTTGACCTCAGACTTTCAATTTTACCGACAGCAAACAATGAGAGAATTGTAATGCGGGTTCTTAACAAGGATGCGGGAGATATAACTTTAGAGCAACTTAACTTTGAAGAGCAAGATTTAAAAAATTTAAGAAAGTCAATTCATAGTACTCAAGGTCTAATTCTTGTAACAGGTCCCACAGGTTCTGGTAAATCAACCACATTATATAGTATCTTAAAAGAAGTGAGTAAACCTCATTTAAATATTTTAACTGCTGAAGATCCTGTTGAATATGAATTAGATGGTGTAGGACAAGTTCAAATAAAAGATGATATTGGTTTTACTTTTGCTAAAGCTCTTAGATCTTTTTTAAGACAAGATCCTGAAATTATTCTAGTTGGAGAGATGAGAGATAAAGAAACTGTAGATATTGGTTTGAAAGCTGCTTTAACGGGCCACTTAGTATTTAGCACGTTGCACACTAACGATGCACCAAGTACAATTACTAGATTGCAGAATATGGGAACGCCCGATTATTTGATCAGTGCTGCTTGTCAACTTGTTGTTGCTCAAAGACTTGCAAGAAAAAATTGCAAAGATTGTAAAGTTCCTGATGATGATGTTACTCCAAAAGTTTTACAAGATTTGGGTTTTACTGCTGAAGTTGCATCAAGGGTTAAAGCAGTTAAAGGCAAAGGGTGTGCAAAGTGTAAAGACACAGGATATAAAGGAAGACAAGGTATTTATGAAATACTATCGGTTTCTAAGCCTCTTAAAGAAGCAATTCTAAGACAAGCCACTACTCCTGAATTAAGAGAAATTGCAGTTAAAGAAGGTTTTCAAACAATGCAAGACATGGGTAGAAGATTGATTGCATCGGGTGAACTGAATTTTAGAGAATTTGAAAGAGTTTTATCAGAGGGATAAATAATTGTTAATATATGGAAGCATTTACATACAAAGGTATATCTGAAGGCAAATATGTAGATGGAGAAATTGAAGCGCTTAATTTAGATGAGGCATCTCATAAGCTTAAAGAACAAAAAATTATCATAACGAATATAGTTCGTTCGTCAAAAAAGAAGAAAACAGAAGAAAAAGAGAAAAAAAAAGGTAAAGGATTTAGCCTTTTTGGAAAAAAGAAGGCAAAAGTCGAGGATGTTTTAATTTTCTCAAAACAATTTGCAACAATGGTTAAAGCAGGTTTACCTATTTTACAGGTTTTGGGAATGTTGAGAGATCAAATTGAAAGTCCCGCTATGAAAGACATAATCGAAGATATTAGAAAAAGCTTAGAAGGTGGAGTTACTTTATCAAAGTGTTTTGAAAAATATCCTGAGCTTTTCGACAATGTCTACATTAACTTAATCAAAGCAGGTGAGGCCAGTGGTAAATTAGATGTATTTTTGCTCAAAATTGTTGAGTCTCTTGAAAAAAAGGAGAATATTAAAAAGAAGATTAAATCAGCCTTAATGTATCCGAGCATAATGTTTACAGTTGCAGTAACAGTAAGTGCATTCATGTTGGTTAAAGTTGTTCCAGTTTTTGCTAAAATGTACGATGGAATGGGTATAGAGTTGCCAGCGGCGACCGCAACAATAATGGCTATGAGTGATTTTTTAAGAGGTACAGGGGGAAAAATTTTACTTTTCGGTTCAATAGGTTTCTTTTTTGGATTTAGATATATCACATCTAAAAATGAAAAAATAAAATATGCATGGCATAAACAAGTTTTGAAATTACCAATTTTTGGTGACATGATTTTAAAATCTATGCTAGCTAGAATTTCATTAATTATGGGAAACCTAAGTGCTGCTGGAGTTAATTTACTTGAAAGTTTAGAAATTTCTAAATCAGTTAGCACTAATGTTGTAGTTTTAGAGTCTTTGGAAAATGTTAAAAAAGGTGTTTTTTCAGGAGATACATTAACAAAATTATTTTTAAAGGATCCTTTGTTTCCACCAACTTTTTCTCAGCTTATTTCAGTGGGTGAACAAACTGGACAATTAGATGAAATGTTTGGATCTGTTGCAAAATATTATGAGGCAGAGTTTGATACAACTGTTGATAACCTTTCAGCTTTAATTGAACCGATCATGATTGTTTTTATGGGTATCATGATAGGAGGATTAATGATCGCGATGTACTCTCCAATTTTCAATGTTGGTGCTTTAATCGGTTAAGAAATTTATAATTGTTTAGTTAAAACTAAATGATTAATCCAAGGTTTTTTTCCATCTTTAAATTCAACAGCATCCATTATTTGCTGAATAAAGAAAGTTCCTAAACCACCCGGTTTAACATTATCAATTTCTCTGTGTTTAACTTTTCCAGGGTCTACTGGTGTACCCATATCATAAAAACCAATTTGTAATTTGTTATCTTTACAACTTATTTGTACAACCATTTTATCCTCTGTATCAGGTGAATCCTTGTAAGCATGTTTAACTATATTTTGTGCTGCCTCAGCAATTGCTAACACCAATTCATCTTTTAAGTTTTGATCTATGTGAAGTTTCTCAAAAACTTCTCTACAAAAACTTCTAACATCTTTTAAACTTGATGATCGCACTAAAAAATCTTTTTTTTCAGTATGGTTTGTTTGAGCTAGTTCACTCATTAGTGATTATTCCAAATTCAATATTTGTTCTAATTTTGCCATCATGATGACTTTTAAAACTGATTTACTTACTTCTTTAATGATTACTTTTGAATTTTTTTCTAAAGCTTTTTGGTGACTTTCAATTAAAACTGAAATTCCTGAAGAATCCATATATTGAACATTACTTAAATTAAGATGAACTTCTTTCCCTGCATCAATGTGTGGAAAAATTACCTCTTTAGCTTTTTCAGTAACATCCATATCAATTTCACCATCCAAGTGAACAGTTGCTATATTTCCTTCTTCAGTAACTTTATAACTCATAAAAATTCTCTCGCCATTGCCAAAACTTTTTCTACTGGTTTACTAACTTCTACTAATTCAAATTTTGTATTTTTTTGTTCCGATAATTTTTTACTTTCAATTAATACAGAAATTCCTGATGAGTCCATATACTCTACTTTACTTAAATTTAAATGAACTTCGTGTCCTGCCTCAATTAATGGTAATATTGTTTGCCTCGCCTTATCTGCTACATCCATATCAATTTCGCCATTTAAGTGGACAATTCGTTTTGTATCAATTTCTTCTACTTTATATGTCATAAATTGTAAAATTAACTCATTATGGGCAGATATCTTTTATTTTCCACAAAAAAAAACACTAATAATGCCGCTTAAATTTATTTACATATCATTAAAAAATATTTAAAAATCGGGATATTAAATTAATTTAATTAATATAAAGAGGAACCATGAAAAATAATAAAGGTTTTACGCTTATCGAGCTATTGGTCGTAGTTGCGATTATTGGTATTTTGGCTGCAGTTGGAACTGTTGCTTATACAGGTTACACTGAAGGTGCTAAAAAATCAGCCACTAAGTCAAATCATGCGGCTGTAGTTAAATATATTGCTGCGGAAGATCAAAAATGTAACGTTGGTGGATCGAAAGCATTTGGAGCAAGTGTTGATAATGATGCTGCTGCGGATGAGGCGGGAGTAACGTTCAATTGTGAAGATAGAACGGGTGCTACTGTAGCAACAGCTGCTGTTGCTGCGTTGGCAGATTTTAAAAATCCTCATTCAACGTCTAATTCTGCAATAACTTCCTCAGGAACTGCTACCGCTGAGGGGGACAAAGGTTATGTACGAGTAATTGCATCGGGAAATACAATTACTGTCACAACATGTTTTGATGCAACCACTGAGAATGCTGATGGCGACAAAGTGTTTTGCGCTGCTGATGCTGATAGAGTTGTAAATGAAATTAGTGTTGCAGAGTAATCTAAACATAAGTTAAAAAATTTATGATCACCAGAAGCTCAGGATTTAGTTTAGTTGAGCTTTTGGTGGTTGTAGCTATTGTAGGGATTCTTTCAGCGACTGGGATGGTTCTTTACTCCGGTTATATTGAAAGTGCAAAAAGAAGTGCTGCCAAAAGTATAATGCAACAAATTGCATTAGCTCAATCAGAAGAATATGCTAATTCTGGAAGTTACTTCAAAACGAGTACCTCAGACACTTGTACACCAACTAACCCCGCTGATGATGGTGGCAGTGGTAGTAATAGTCAGATCGAAGATGCCTTATTTGATAGCGCTTTGACAATCGCTAGGGACGGAGGTTTTGGATTTTGTATTGCAGGAGGTGACACTAACGATTTTGTTGTAATAGGCTGGGAGTTTAAAGGTGGTGTTCACAGTTTATGTACTTATACTGTTGGTAGAAGAGGTGGGATCAACGACACTAACGATTCTGGTCAGTCAACGTGTTAATTAAATAACAAAAAAATTAAAATAATCAATTTGAGCACTTTATTTATTGCTAGTTGAAATTGTTTTGTTAGGTAATTAAAATCATGGATAACGATATGGCTCAAGAGGTTATAGACATTTTAACAAGTAATATTGACACTTTATGGGTGATCGATTGCGCAATTTTAGTTTTCATTATGCAGGCAGGTTTTATGTGTATGGAAACAGGTTTATCTAGACACAAAAATAGCATTAACGTTGCATTAAAGAATGCGGCAGACTTTGGTGTTTCAGTTGTTATCTTTTGGATTTTTGGTTTTGGTTTGATGTTTGGTACTTCCTACAATGGATTTTTTGGTACCGATTTATTTTTCTTTAAAACAGATAAAGCGGAGTACATGACTTACTTTGTCTTTCAAGCAATGTTTGTTGCAACAGCGGCAACAATTATTTCAGGCGCAGTGGCTGAGCGAATGAAATTTAATGGATATTTAATTATGACAGTTTTAGCAACTGGAATTATTTATCCAATTGTTGGCCATTGGGCTTGGTCTTCTAGTTATTTATCTAAATATGATACAGTGGATCAACTCTTAGCAATAACAGGCACAGTTAAAACAACTGGTTGGTTATCTGATTTAGGTTTTGTTGATTTTGCGGGAAGCACTATAGTTCATTCTGTGGGTGGATGGATTGCTTTAGCAGCAGTTATTATTTTAGGTCCAAGAATTGGTAAGTATTCAGATGCTAATAAAGGAAAGTTTACTGGCTCAAGTTTTCCTTTAGCAGTGTTAGGTACACTTATTTTATGGTTTGGTTGGTTTGGTTTTAATGGCGGAAGCAATGGTGCTATGGATGAAGCGGTTCCATTAATTTTAATCAATACCTTTTTAGCAGCAGCTTTTGGTTTGTTAACTGGATTAGGTATTTCTTATTTAAGATTTAAAAAGCCAGATCCATTTTATATCATTTTAGGTCCACTAGCAGGTTTAGTTGCAATTACTGCCGGATGTAATTCAATGACTTCAGTTACTTCAATTTTTGTTGGGATCGTTGGCGCGATTATTGCAATTATCGTAAACGAAGTATTAAATAAATTTGAAATTGATGATGTTGTTGGAGCAGTACCGGTTCATTTAGCTGCAGGAGTTTGGGGAACATTAGCAGTTGGTTTATTTAGTGACTTAAGTATTTTAGATACAGGTCTTGATAGATTTTCTCAAATTAAAATTCAATTAATTGGTATCATTTCGATTGGTGGATTTACATTTATATCTTCATTTATAATTTTGAGTCTTTTTAATAAATTTTACCCATTAAGAGTAAGCCCTGTTCAAGAAGAATTAGGTTTAAATATTGCAGAACATAATGCCGTTTCTATTGAGCATGATTTAATTTCTATTTTAGATAAACAATCAGAATCTGGTGATCTTAAAATCAGAGGTCCTCAAGATCCTTTTACAGCAGGGGGCGTGATTGGTCTTTATTATAATAAACTTATGAGCAAACTTGAGACCAGTGAAGATGAAAAAAATAAGTGGCGTGAAAGAATTTCAAAAGAGGTAAAACTTGCAGTCAAAGTTCAAGAAAACTTTTTACCAAAAAGAAATTTAAAAAATTATCCTGTCCATGGAATTAATATTGCAGCAAGAGAAGTATCAGGAGATTTTTTCAGTTTTTATCCTCATAACGATAGTATTTATTTTATAATTGCAGATGTTGCCGGTAAAGGAATCCATGCCGGTATGGTGATGGCTAAAGCATCCACTTTGTTTGAAGTTTTAGCTCAATCAAAAGTAGATCCTGATGAAATGGTTTTTCATATGAACAATGATTTAAATAATACTAAAACTGCTGGTATGTTTGTAACCTCAATCGTTGGTGAGTATAATTTAATTACAGATGAAATCAGATGGGTGAATGCCGGTCATCAACCTGCAATTTTAAGAAACGGACAAGGTAAATACGCTCAGTTTGAAAGTTCAGCTCCTCCATTAGGTGTGATTAAACAAAAAGATAAAAATATTTATAATATTCATAAAACAAAATTAAATGGTTCAAGGTTTTATGCTTTTACGGATGGATTGTCTGAAAGTTTAAATGACAATGGAGAAGAAATTGGAATTGAAGGTTCAATTGGTATTATCGAGCAAAATTATAATAAAGATACAGTCAAACAATTAGATAGCATTACTCAATCTGTAATAGGAACGAGCCAAAATAGAAAATTATCTGATGATTTAACTTTAATAAGTATTGGAAAATAAGAATAATTTTTAAAATTAATTAATTGAAAAAAATAATAGACTTAATATCTTTTCATTTTTATGTTTTTGTATTTCGTAAGATTTAAATTATTTTTAATATCAACAATTCTGTTGATTTCAACATCCGCATTTTCGTCAGAAAAAAATATTACTTATATGCAAATCTTACAGGATCCTAATAACTTAGATTTAAATTTAAAGTATGCCCAACAACAAGGGAAAGTTGGTAACTTTAAACAAACAATCTCAACACTCGAGAGATTGAATATGCTTTATCCAGACAATGTTGAAATAAAATTATATTTGTTATCTGTTTTAGTCCAAGTCGACTCTCCAGAAAAAGCCAACACTATTATTGAAGATATGAAATTAAGAAGAGATCTTTCAGCAGAGGACTTAGAAACTTTACAAGAAATTGAAGAAGAATTAAAAGATCGTGAACCAAGTTTGTGGAATTTGACAGCCGATGTTGGTTTTGGTGTAACGTTTTCTAATAACGTTAATAGTGTCTCTAAAACAAGATTGAAATATGATTCAGGTTCAATCGCAGCTTTTACATCCCCAAAACATGACAGAACTGAAAGTGCCTCGATTGGTATTACAGCGACAAGACCTGTTGGTGAAGAGTCGTCGTTATTATTAAATTTTGGTCATACAACATCTAATCAATATCAAGAAGCTGATGATGATTTTCAAAGTTATGGTTTAACGATTGGTTTGGATACTACTTTAGGTAATCAAAGTTTAAGTCCTTATATAATTATGAGTAAAACTGATGCACAGCATGATGCAGATAGTTTTTCATTAATGTTAGGAATGGGAGGTTTCTTCACAATAGGAGAAAGACATTCTATTAGTTATGGTTATTCTTATTCAGACTCTAAAGCAAACCAAAATTCTGAAGATACAACAGCTGATCAAACTAACGCGATTGGTCATGGTTATACCTTTGGTTATGATTTAATTTTAACTCCAATTATTTCAAGTTCACTAAGTTTAGGTTATAGCGATAGTGATGCAAAAGTTGATGCCGGAAATGATTATGAAACTTATGAATTTGGTGTTGGATTAAATTTTGCATTTCCATGGGCATATATTGCATGGAGTGTATCCACTAGTTTTAACGATTATAAAGTTGCCGACTCATCAGTGGACTCAACTAAGTTAAGATCTGACCAAGCAACAACAACTGACATAATGATTACCAAAGCTATTGGAGATATTTTTCCAATGATTGATCCTAACAGATCATTATTTATTAACCTATCCTATGAAAAGACTTTTTCTGAGGCAAACATTATGAACTATGATTATGTAGCCGATTCCTTTGCTTTGAGTTTTTCAAAAGGTTTGAAACTTAATTAATTAAATTTTTTTAAAAATTCCCTTAAAAATTGATTTTTTTGACGTCCAATTTGAGTTTTTAAAGTTTATTTTTCCTAAATTTTTGTTAACTTTAGCGAGATGAAAAAATTATTGTCAATTGTAACAGGCCTAATTTTCATGATCAGCACAAGTGTTTTTGCTGAGGAAAAGTTAACCATTGAAAAACAATTAGTTGGAATTGTTGGTGCAATTTCAGGAACTGTTAAAACTGAAACAAGAGAATTAAAAGCTGGTGACAAAATTTATTTAAATGAGACAATTGTTGCTGGTGCAGGATCTGGAACACAAATTTTATTATTAGATCAATCGACATTTACTATAGGTGAAGATTCTGAAGTTGTGATGGATACATTTATATTCGATCCTGCAACAAATGATGGAAAAATAGTTGCAAGTGTTAAGCAAGGAAGTTTAAAAGTTATCTCTGGTTTAATTAGTAAAAAAAATCCAGATAGTTTAACTGTAGAAGTCCCAGAGGGAACACTTGGTTCCAGAGGAACAGAATTTCAAACGATTGTATCAAAAGGTAAAACTGACACTTTATTAATCGGTCCAGGAAAAAATAATACTTTAGGTATGAGACCTGGAGCAGTTTTAGTTGGAAACAACTTAGGTTCAACTTTACTTGACAATCCATACAGCATGGCTTCAATGACCAAAGGTAAAGCACCTGGGCAAGCAAAAAAAATTACTAAAAATCAGTTAAAGAAATTTAATAAAAAGATGAAAGCTCTAAGAGTTGCTAAACTCTCACCAGAAGAAAAAAAAGGTAAGAGAAAAGAAATGAAAAAGCAATTAAGAAAAGAGTTAAAATCTATGGGTTTTGAAAAAGAAGAAATTAAATCAATAATCAAAGAAAATATTCAAAAAGATAAAGAGAAGAAAGTAGCTATTAAAAAAGAAAGAGCTGAGAAGAAAAAAGCTAAAAAGAAAAAAGCGAAAGCAGAAAAGAAAAAGAATAAAAAGAAAAAAGCTAAAAAAGTAGATAAGAAAAAAGGTAAAAAGAAAAAAGCTACTAAAAAAGGTTCAAAAAAGAAAAAAGCAGTTAAGAAAAAAGAAGGTAAAAAGAAAAAAGCTACTAAGAAAAAAGCTACCAAGAAAAAAGCAGTGAAGAAAAAACCTGCTAAAAAGAAAAAAGCAGTTAAAAAGAAAAAAGTTAAAAAGAAAAAAGTAGTTAAGAAGAAAAAGAAAGTAGTTAAAAAGAAAAAACCTAAAAAGAAGGTTAAGAAAAAAGTAGCGAAGAAGAGAAAGATTGTTAAAAAGAAAAGAGCCGCTAAGAAGAAAAGAGCTAAGAAGAAAAGAAGAAAAAAGAAGTAATTAGGTAGTTCTTAATAAGTTTCTTTTACATTGCCTAAATTAGATATAAGTTTCACTTTGTGGAAGCTTTCGTACAAAAAAATCTAAACTATTTTGTTTTCTTAATTGTACTAACCTTATTAATCTTTCTTAAAATTTTAAACCCAGCATTCATAAAATCAGTTTCTTATTTAAGTTTTGATTTATATCAAAAAATTTTTGCTGAAGAAAAAGAAAGTGAAGTTGTAATCATTGATATTGATGAACAAAGCCTTGGTAAGTTTGGGCAATTTCCGTGGAACAGATCAGTGTTTGCAAAAATTTTAGATCAACTGAATACCTCAAATCCAAAAGCAATCGGCTTCGATATTTTTTTCACTGAGAAAGATAAGCAGTCACCTGATGAAATTATTAAATCATATAACTTAATTCCATCAGATGTCTCTGAATTACAAAATCTTAAAGGGCCAGATGATTTGTTCTCTGAAAAATTAAAAGAGTCAAAATCAATTATTGCAGTGTTAGGTAGTAACGTACCATCTCACGCTAATTATAATCGAAAAGCAAAAGCACGATTTCTTTCCAAAGGAGGTAAGCCAGAGGAATTTACTTATGCTTATCCTTATTCAATAGGTTCATTAGAAAAATTAGAAAAAAATGTTCAAGGTTTAGGATCCATTTCCTTTTTGGATCAGCTCGATGGTATTATTAGATCCCTTCCTTTAATTGTTCAGTTTAATAAAAAGATATATCCAACCATGGGTTTAGAGATGGTTCGAGTTGGATCAAAACAAAAAAATATATATGTGGAATTAAATGAGGTGGGTATTCAAAGAATAAGCGCTAGACCTTATAAAGTAGAGTCTGATCCTAATGGTATTATTTGGATTAAATATAAAAAATCGCAAAAGAAACAATATATCTCGGCTGGTGATGTTTATGATGGCAATTTTGAAAAAAGTTTTTTTGAAAATAAGTATGTCTTAATTGGTGCATCAGCCCAAGGTCTATTCGATTTAGTTAAAACACCACTCGGTGTAACTATTCCTGGAGTAGAGGTTCATGCCAATGTTATTGAAAATATTTTAGATCAATCTTATTTAATAAGAAATCCAAACACTTATATCTTTGAATTGATATTTTCTATTATCGTTGCATTATTAACTTTTATTTTATCGCAAAAAATTCAACCAAAATATAGTTTGTCAATCTTCTTTGGTAACATTTTAGCAATTATTATTATTGGTTTTTCAATTTATAAATTTAGATCAGAGTTAGTAGATTTTAGTTACCCAATTTTCATTGTCACAATAACATTTTTAACAGGATTATATTTTAGATTTATAGAAGAAAATAAAATGGCTTTAGCTAACTTACAAAAAGAAGCTAAACTTTTAAAAGAACGAGAACTTGCTGCTGGAGTTCAAAAAAGTTTATTCCCTGATATTTCAAAGTTTGAAAACTTTATTTTTGCCAAAAACGTTCCAGCAAGAGATGTTTCAGGAGATTATTTTGATGTTGTCAGATCAACAACTGAGGAATATTTTTTCACTTTAGCTGACGTATCTGGTAAAGGTGTTAAAGCTGGAATGTATATGGCAAAGGCATCCTCAATCTTTAGAACTTTAACTAATTTAAAATTTCCTTTAGAAAAAGTTGTCTTTGGTGTGAATAATGAATTAGTAGAGGCAAAGTTTAAAGGGATGTTTGTTACTGCTGTTTTTGGTAAATTAAATATTAAAACTGGGGAGCTAGTTTTTATTAATGCAGGTCACGAAAGTATTCTTACTTTTGATGAAAATAAAAATTATGAATATATTAAATCTGAAATGCCACCAATTGGTATTGTAAAATATTTCACCGAAACGATGGTGAAATCAAATACTATTAATCTTAAAGATAAAACTTTTGTAGTTTACACAGATGGAGTTACTGAAGGGTATATGAAAAATGGGGAAGAGTTAGGAGCTGAAGGGGTGCAAAAAATTATAAACGAAATGTCACAGGTCACACCAAAGTCTATCGTTGAAGCTATCGAAAAAGAGCTTAACTGGGGTGCAGAAAAGTTAAGGGATGACATCACTTGTATGGCAATAAACATTAATAATACCGAACTTATAAAGAAGAAATAATTTGTAACCCAAAATGAATAAATTGGTTATTTAATATTTCTTAATTTTATGTAAGTTGCTTCTGTGAAACGAATCTTTTTTTTAATTTTACTATTACCGATATTGAGTAATTGTACTCAATATACTGCTGTATTAGGTCCGAGTATAACATTCGCTCAAACAGGAAGCGTTGCTCAAGCCACAACTACGCTATCAAAATCAATAGCAATTAACAAAGTAAAAAAAGAATATGAAACGAATAGTTTAACCGCTGAAAGAATTTGTCCAACATTTCACTCTGCGGAAATCAATAACATATTTTTTGAAACGATAGAAGAAATGGATTGCTATTATGATCCACTTAGTATTCTTAGATAAAATCCTAGTTTTATTACTTTTTTACACCAAATTATTTTTTTGACTCGTCTATTAATCAAAATATAAGTTTGCCTGATGAAAGTTTTGAAAGAATTAAAATCAAAAAAAATCTTAAAATCTGTATTAAAAGGTTCTTTACAAACAAATGTATTCTTAATCCTTTTAGGGATTTTTTTTTCTAC
Source organism: Candidatus Pelagibacter sp. (assembly GCA_052047495.1). GTDB lineage: Bacteria > Pseudomonadota > Alphaproteobacteria > Pelagibacterales > Pelagibacteraceae > Pelagibacter. Next base: position 8,368 of record JBNAKH010000003.1, on the reverse strand, counting down.
ACTCGCTTTTGCAGCAGCTTTAACAGTTACTTGGGAAGCAGGAAGAATTCCAGGCGGAAATAATAATTTTAATTCAAATAATCCAGATAGGCCATTCAGTTGTAAATCAAGTACCGATGGTTCAACACTTACAAATGATAGAACAGAAAATCCTACTGATGTAACTTTTAGTGAAGATGGTTTAACTGTATTTACGAGTAATGCTTCAACTACTAAAATGGCAAATAATTTAGTAGCACAAAACAAACTTGATACGCCGTTTGACGTAATGTCTGATAGAGTAGCATTTAGCCTGAATGGTAACTGTAATGATGTTGATGGACTAAATACATTTTCGGTATCAGGTGGAGATTTAGCTATTACAAGTGAAAATATTGATATAGTAAATAATGGTAAAATATTTTTTATTTTAGATACTGCGGGAAGACTAGGAAAATTTAATGCAGTAACCCCATTTGATGTAGATGGTCTTGTATATGAGAGAGGTATTACTTTAGGTTTTTCCAGTATAGATAGTGTTGCCTTCAATAAAGATGGAACAAAAGTTTATACATTAGACTCAAATCAAACATTACTTACAACTTACTCTTTACCTGGCTCATTTGATATTTCATCTGCCACTCAAATCCAACAAGTTAACTTTATTGATGATCTTGATGTCATAGATGATACAGTTACAGAGAAGGGTCTGGATATAGAATTTAGTCCAGATGGTAGTGCCATGTTTTTAATGATCGGTGGTGATACTTCAGATAGAACAAAACAGTACATTTATCAATTCAGTTTATCAAAAAATTTTGACGTTTCTACAGCAACTAAAGTTGGTAGATTTCAAATGGGTGCAGGTACTTTTCAAAATAGAGTTGATGATCAAAGTGGTGAGCCTAAAGGATTCGGTTTTTCATCTGATGGAATGAAATTATTTATTGTAGAACAAAGATCACAACGCGGAGTAGATCAAATTAATCAATTTAGGTTAGAATGTCCTTATGGATTGGTACAATGTGTATCAGATCCAACCGCGAGTATCGGCTCACAAGTTGAATTAGCTAAACAAAATATTGCTTTAAATATCTCCTCAATTTTTTACAGATTTGAATGGATCAAAAGAAATAGAGATGAAGAAAACTTCACCAGTCATAACATCAATATAGATTATCCAAATCCTTTATTGAAGAGTTTAGCAATGAGTTTGGAACCAGCTGCTAAAAAAAAGATAGCTACTCTTGTAAGTATCAAAAAAAAAGATCAGGAAAAGTCTAAATGGTCTTCATGGAGTTTGGCAGACTTATCGTTAAGTCATTTTGATAAACTAGGGTTTGAAAACGCAAAAAATATCAGAAATGAGGGAATAACATTTGGTGCTGATAGAAAATTTAGTGATAATAAATTTTTTGGTTGGGCAATAAGATATGGCAATGGCAGATCCAACATTGTCAATACAAAACAAAATATCCACATGGACTCATTAACTTTAAATTTATATGGCATCATGCCAAAGGATAAAGAAAATTATTTAAATGCAGTTTTAGGCTTAAGTGCGCTCAAAATAGATAGTCTTTATTTAGGAAAAAAATCAGGACAAAGATACGGCAAACAATTGTTTACCGCTATAGATTTTAGAACCAAAAATTCCTATGGTAAACTAAACCTAACTCCCACAACAAAATTTACTTTTGGAATTACAAGATTAGGTGAATATACAGATTTTTTAAGTGATGTTATCGACTCACCTACAGAAAACATAAGATACGATAAAGATAAATTCATAACTGGACAATTTTCTAGCGGATTTTTATTTGAGGCAGATCAGATAACAATGAATGATAAAACCTTGCAACCAATGGGTGGAATGGAAATTTATTACGATTTATCTCGTGATATTAACTACAGTTATTCTCTAGTAGGTTCCAATCAAGTTAATACAGATACGATTGAAGGAGCATATAATAGAGCAAATTTAAGAACCAGTTTAGGTTTTGAACTAATTTATCCTGATGGTCTCACAATATCACCGTTATATGAAAAAAGATTTGCGCTTAGAGGATCAAGTTTAAATGATGGTTTGCTAGGCAAAGGGATTACAGAACGATTTATAATTAAAATTAGTCGCTCAAAAGAAACAGATGGAAATAATTTTGCCCTAGATTTTGATCCTCTCAATCAAAATTATGCCAATATCAGCTTCAATAAAAATCTTGGTAATTTAAATCTTAAATTAAATTCTAACTATAGTTTATTTAGTAAAATACCTGATTATGGTGCAAATTTAGAAATTTCTGGAACTTTTTAATAACAATAATTTTTTGACTATTTAATTCATATAAATATAAATTTTCAATGCGTAAATTTTTTGGATTAATCATATTTGCTTTAGTGTGCTTTGCTCTAAGCATTGCTCAAGCTGGAATAGTTGAACCGGTTTATAAACAATTTAAAAGTCCAAATTTAGATAATGAAGATGATAATCCATCAACAGTTTCTGTGAGGATAACACCGGATGGAAAAAAAGTTATCGCAATGTCTCATTTAAGAGTGGGTCAAAGAGATGGATCAAATTTTTTAACTTCAGAAGAAGGAAAAGCAATTTATATTTATAATTTAACAACACCATTTGACATAAGCACCATGGATGTTGCTAATAGAACAATTGTAGATACCAGCAATCTTGGCGACGATTTAGGTGGTAATGGAAATGAAAAAAAGATTATTGAATTTTTCAATGATGGATCACAAGTATTTATAGTTCAAGGCGGTGGTAATGCGCAGTTGCATAATTTATCAAGTCCATACGATCTTGCATCAATCTCTACATCAACAATAGTAATCGACTCACAAGGAAGTGATATAAATTTTTTCAGCCGATACATTAGAAATACTGGTAATGATGCTCCTGAACATAGTAACAATACTGGGAGTAGTGGTGGGAATCTTTTTGATTTTGATTTTAATAATGACGGCACCAGAATGTATATTACCAACGCAGGAAATAATAATACAACAAATAATAATTATATATATCAGGTAAGACTTAGCACTCCATTTGATCCATCCACTGGAGCAGATCCTGCAAGTGAAGATGTAGAACATATTTTCAATGCATCCCCTCAACTCAATTACCAAAGCACAGAATTAGAATTTGATGATGATGGAACTAGAATGTATTTATTAGAATCTCAAAGCAATCCAACATTAGGAGGCGGAAATCATGCTCAAACACATATGTATGTTTATAAGTTATCTGATCCATTCAATTTAGCTTCAGCAACATACATAGACAAATATGCTGTGTCACCAGGGGGAGTATTAATAGGAAGTTATTCTTTTACTTTTGGAAATAATGGGATGAAGCTTTATATTGCAACAGAAGATGAAACTAGCGATGCAAGTATAGAGGACGATGTAATATTTGAATATGATTTAACTTGTCCTTACGGGGTTGTAATTTGTGAAAATGAGACAGCTACTGCCACAAGTGCACAAGTTGAGATTGCTAAAAATGTAATTTATCAAAACTCAAACACAATTTTTAAAAGATTTGATTGGCTACGTAGAAATGAGGAAAAAGCAAATTTAAACAGTCACAATATCAAATTAAATATTAATAATCCAATATTAGCCTCATTGAAAAATAAGTTAGAGCAATCTTTAAATAATAATTTAGCAGATACATTTGAATATACCCAAGTATCATTAAAGGACAAAAATCCTTTCAAGAATATTAGAAATTGGTCTCACTGGTCTCATGGAGATATTTCATTTGGCAGAGTTGGAGAAAAGGGATTTATTAAACCTAAAGATATCAGAGCAAAAGGTATAATGATTGGTGCTGATAAATTGGTAAATAATAAGATCTTTGGATTAGCATTTCGATATGGCAATGATATTGTTAAAATTGATACAGGAGCAGGAAGTAAACTTGACTCAGATGCATTTACTTTAAATTTGTATGGAAGTTTACCACTACAAGGAAAATCAAATATTAATGCTTTGATTGGTGCAAGTTTTCTAAGTATTGATCAATTAATTAAAAATACTGTTACAGGAGAAAGATATGGGCGACAAATTTTTACTTCACTTACTTATCAAAATGAAAATGAGTATACTAATTATGATTTAATTCCATTTGGAAAATTTGAATTGGGAATTACCCAACTTTCAGAGTATACAGATTTTGGTACTTCTGCTACAAACAGCGTAGATGTTCATGAAAGATTAACTTTTAAAACTGGAAATATTAGTGGAGGTTTAAAATTTGATGATATTTTATATTTAGACAACAAATCTTTAAGTAGAAATGGTTTTGTAGAATATATCTATGAATTAACTCCAGATATTGATCATTTTTATAAAAATCATAGTGACAATACAACAGTAAGAAAAACTATTAAAAAACATTCATTACATAATATTAGGGGAAATATTGGGTTCGAATATATAAACGTAAATGGTTACACCTTTGCAATAAATTATGAAAGATTTCAAAGTTTAAGTAATGGTGCTTATTCAGACAGTTTATTATTTAAATTAGGAAAAAAACAAGTCCATCAAGCTAATTTTGACGTGATTTATGATCCAACAAATAACAATAAGATGGAGATTAGTTATTTAAAAAATTTTGATAATTTTAATTTAAAATTAAATTCTAATTATAGTTTATTTAGTAAAATCCCTGATTATGGTGCAAATTTAGAGATTTCTGGTACTTTCTAGTTTTTTATGAAAAAAATTAGAAACTTCATTTTAGTTTTTTTATTTCTATTTCCGAGCACTAATTTATTTGCAGGATATGTAACTTTCAATCAAGTAGTAACTGTTGATGATACACCTGAGGATCATGCAAATGATGATGGTATAGCATCTGGTATTGAGTTTAACAAAGATGGAACAAAAATGTTTATTTCTTATGCCAATCATCACGCTACAAATCCCAGCACAAACGATATACACATAATTAATGAATATAATTTAACTACTCCGTATGATATTTCTACAAGGGTTTATGCAGGTGATAGTGAACGATGTACATTAGGATCGCAAGATAGTGGTGGAAATATTGATTATGATGTAAGTGTAGATAATCGTCACACAGTTTATGATTTAGAAATAAGTAATGATGGAATGAAGTTGCTTGTAATTTCTAGAAGAGTAGGCTCAGGCACTGATTATGATAAAGTCTACGTATTTAACTTAACTTCGCCTTACGATATTTCAACTTGTACATTTCATGCAAAAACAGAAAATCTAGACTCTTCTACTTTTACAGACGGAAGTAACGCAGGAGATTTTGGAGATGATGGAGATGCTGATCATCGATTGCAAAGTTTTGAAATTAACAATGATGGTACTAAATTATTTTTACTTTTCTTTGATGATAATCACGCGAGTATAACAGGAAGGTTATATGAATACACGCTTTCAACTCCTTATGATGTATCAACATTATCTCTTGTTACTTCTGCAGGAATTGCAATAACAAATTCTCAAACTAGTGGTATAGATAATCCATCTGGCATGAGATTTAGCTCTGATGGTAAAAGATTAATTATTACAAGTCATGATACGTTGCAAAGAGTTACTCAAATTTCTTTGACAAATGCATTTGATACATCTTCATATGTAATAGATGGTGTTTTACAGATTGCTGGAGCAGGTCACAATATGGCTGATCCAAATAGTCAGCCCAGAGGAGCTGCTTTTAGTGGATCTGGACTCAAAATGTACATATCAAGTGATCGAAATCAGACAAAAGATGAAGTTTATGAATATAATCTTACTTGTCCATTTAATATCATTGAAGGTAAGTGCCCCGAAATTACTGCAGGGGATCGAACAGGATTGGTTGAAGCTCAAATTGAAGTAGCAAAAAGAACGATAGAGCACTCAACTGACACAGCTCTCAATCGTTTAAAATGGATTAGACGAAATAAAGATCTTCAAAACTTAAGTTATCAAAATATTAAACTTAATTTTTCTAATGAGATGTTAGCCTCTCTTGCTGAAGCAATTCAAGTTTCAACATCTCCTAAAGAAAAAAGTAAAAATAAAGATATTTTTTATTGGGCTGAAGGGAGTTTAGCTTTTGGTAAAGTTCGAGAAACAGCTGCATCATCTAAGAAAAAAATTTATAGCGACGGCATTACTATTGGAGCTGATAAATTTACTGATGATCAAGGCATTAAAGGTTTAGCATTTAGATTCAGTCAAAATGATGTGCGCGTAGGTACTGCTGGGAGTAAATTAGATGCTGATACTCTCAATTTAACTTATTATTCAACCACCCCAGTAAAAGAGGATAGTAGATTTTTAGATACAATAATAGGAGTTGGAGCTCTTAAATATAATATTTCAAGTGTCCTAGATGGTTTGAAACTCAACGGAAATAGAAATGGTAGACAGATTTACGGAACTTTGAAATTGAAAGAGGAAATTAAAAAAGATGGTCGTACACTCATTCCCGCTGGTCAAATAGATTTAGGTTATACACTTTTAAGTGAATATTCTGAAAGTGGAAAAACTGGAATTAGATTTGATAAACAAAGTATTCAATCAAGAAATTTAAGATTATCACTAGCTTCAGTTGAAGAATTAAATAATAAAAAATATAAAATGAAAAGACATGGTAAGATTGAGTACCAAGCTAATTTAAATCGTTCCTCAAATGTGAAATATTCCTATATTGGTGATAGTGCGAGTGGTAATTTTGATAGCAAATTTACTGCAGGTGCATTACACAATATTAATGGCGAAGTAGGCTTTGATATTATTTATGATGAAAACTTTAGTTTATTTTTTATTTATGAGCACAACGAGGCACTTGGATCTGGTTATACTCAAAAAATTCATATAGCCATTGGTTATTTACCTCAAAAAAATACAAATTTTACATTTAAAATTGAGGGAGATGATATTTTAAAATCAAAATATATTTATACTAAAAATGTTAATGGTTTAGATATTGATTTTTATTTGTTAAATAGTGATGTAATGAGACCGGAAACCTTTGATGAAATTGCTTTAAATTTAAGGAAAGTTTTTTAAAAATATTATTTTAAAAGTTCTTGAAGTTTATTTTCTTTCTCTAACGCTCTAACCTCATCATAGCCACCAATGTGTTGGTCATCAAAAAATATTTGAGGAATAGTTCTTTTACCATTTGCTTTTTGAATCATTTCATCTTTTGCACCTTCAACTTTGGCAACATCAATTTCTTCGTAAGGTGCATTGTTTCTTGTGAGTAATCTTTTAGCAGCTTCGCAATAATTACACATTGGACCGGTATAAATTGTAATTTTTTTCATAAGTTATAGATAGTCACCTTTTTTTATTTTACTAGTAATTTGTTTTCTTGAATATTCAAATTTTTTTCTGTGTTTGATACTTTTTTGATGAACTCTTTTTCTCCATAATCTAAATGAGGATGGCTTGAGAGATTTTCTCATTATCTTAATGACATCCGACTCTCGGTAACCAGTTTTTTTTTTGATGTCTTCAAAAGTGATCCTATCAGCCCAGGCTGCCCAGATGACCCAATCTGGATCTTCATGATTTGGCTCTGGATTTTTGACTCGGGTAACTGGCCTGTGACCTTTTTTTTTCATAAATCCTTTATATTTGAAAAAAATCAATAATGCATTTTTTTTAGGATCTGTTATATTGGGATTTGATAGTCCTACTTAGCCATCTTTAGCTCCCGGTTTTTTAGGACTATCTTTTTTTTATGCTCCCCCTAGATTTTATCCTTTTTTTACAGATCATAATTTTTCTATTCATCACACCGGGTACCCCTCGGATAGTAATTATTTCTTATTCGATGAATTATGGTGTTAAAAATTGTATTTGGACAGCTCTTGGAGATGTAACTGCAAATTTATTTCAAGCAACTTTAGTAATTTTTGTCATAGGAACTTTTTTGTCGGATAATCCAAACTTTTTAAACTTTTTTAAGTGGGTCGGAGTTATTTATTTAATGTATTTAGCTTATGATGTGTACAAATCTTCAACAAAAAATGTAAATTCAAAAATAATTAGCACCAAAAGTTTTTTTTCTTTTTATAAAGATGGTTTTTTAGTTGCGGGAACAAGTCCAAAGGCATGGTTGTTCTTTCCTTTAATATTTCCCCAGTTTATTGATTTTAATACTAATTATATTGTTCAATTCTTTATTTTAATAACAACATATGTTGTTTTAGATTTTATTTCCTTAGTTGGTTATGCATTGCTAGCACAAAAATTAATTACATGGATCAAAGCAAATCCAAAAACAATTAATACAATCTCAGCGAGTGTTTTAGTAATCATTGCGTTAATTATTATTGTTACACAACAATATTAAAATATATCCAAAGATGTTTTTGCCTCTTGCAAT
>JBNAKH010000002.1:0-1664 GCA_052047495.1 Candidatus Pelagibacter sp. | reverse complement strand
TTATCATGAGAACCGGGACCACAATTTAAACTTTTATATATCCCTTTTGATTTACCTCCATTTTTATTAAAAAAACCATGACTTATATTTTTGTTTTTAAATAATTTTTGAGAGGTGATCAGATCAAAATCCTAAATTAAAATTGTTTTTTTGATTTTTTATTAACATAACTTTAAATAATTTTCCCATTTGTTTATCATCTGTTAGTCTTTTTAATCTGTAATAGATATCTGCTTTTTTTAAAAAGTTTTGATTCTTTGCAATCATCTCAGCTCTTTCTTGGATACCCATTTTTGTAAGAAATTCTTTTTGTGTTGTTAAATTATGCTTTAATCCACCCAGTTTTTTGATTATTTTTTCAAATAATCGGAAATTAATATTATGCGTGATATCTGAGTTCCCAATTTTAGCTAAAACATCTGAATATTCGTGTTTATATAATGCTTGTAAAGTATTTTTCATTTTATCTTCATTATATCCATAATCTATGATTAAAATTCCCCCAGATCTCACTTTGATTATTTTTGAAATTTGTTTCAGATAATTAATACCAAGCTCTGAATATTCTATAAAACTCTGGTTTTTAGATATGTTAAAATTAATCTTTTTTTCATAATTTTTCATATTAATCTTTTTTTCTGAGAAAGAAGTTATTTTTTTGTTTAAACTTACAAACTTTTCAAACCAAAGATTTCCTTTTTTTTCAAATTGTTTAATTGCAAGTGCATCAAAAAACTCATTTGCAACAAATATACTAGGAATTTTTTTAATTTTTTTTAAATCACTTATCCAATTTACATTTGAATCTAATAATTCTTTTTTTTGTATCTTCTTTAAGGTGGGACTTATCTCATAAATTATCAACCTGCAGGATTTGAAAAACGAGGGAAATTTTTTGAAACTTTCTATAAGAATTTTCATCATTGCAGCATTTCCTGCTCCAAGTTCGATTAAATTGAATTCTTTTGGTGACCCTATACTTTTCCAAAAACTTACAACCCAAATAGCAATCATTTCAGAAAATAATCTTGATACATTAGGAGCTGTAATAAAATCTCCTTGTTTGCCGAATGGATTTTTTTTTATGTAATACCCAGACTTTTTATTATATAGAGAGATATTGATAAACTTGTCTAAGGGTAAATTAACTATTTTGTCTGTTTTCATATTTAGAAATTAATAAATAACATCCGATTATTAAAAAAAAGATACTTATAAGTTGTCCCATAGTTAAATTGAATAATAAATAGCCCAGTTGGTCATCAGGAACTCTTAAAAACTCAATTGCAAATCTAAAAATTGAGTAAAAGACTAAAAATATGCCAGAGATAAAACCAGGTCTTTTGGAGAAACTCTTATTTTTGAAATATAATAGAACTAAAAATAGAACTATACCCTCAAAAAATGCTTCATATAACTGAGTAGGATGTCGATATAAATTATCGATTTGTGTAAATTGGACTGCCCAAGCAACATTTGTTTCGAAACCATAAAGTTCTGAATTAATAAAATTTGCTATTCTGCCAAAAAAAATACCTATGGGCGCAACAAAAGACACAATATCTAAATAACTAAATGAACTTTGTGAATTTCTTTTCGCAAAAAGGTAACTTACAATTATGATCCCTATAACTCCCCCATGAAATGACATACCACCCTGCCAA
>JBNAKH010000001.1:0-7766 GCA_052047495.1 Candidatus Pelagibacter sp. | reverse complement strand
ATAAATAATATTATGTTTAACTGAACGAGTTATAAACTTAGTATCCTTAAGAGACTCAATGGCAGCTTTTTGTGCCACCTCATTAACATTAAAAGGTGGCTTGATAACATTCAGTGCTTTAATAATTTTTTTTGAACCATATCCCCACCCTACTCTTAGAGAGGATAAACCGTATATTTTAGAAAATGTTCTTAAAATAAAGACATTTTGTTTATTTTTGAATAATTTTAATCCACTTTTATAATCATTATTTTTCATATATTCTGCATATGCATCATCCACTACTAGCAGAATATTTTTTCTCAATTTTTTTCTAAGTTCTAAAAGCTCAGAACTTGTTAGGTATGTTCCAGTTGGATTATTAGGATTTGCTAAAAAAACAATTTTTGTTTTTTTTGAAACATTTTTAATAATTTCAGGAATTGATACTTTGAAATTATTTTCTTTAGCAAAAATAACTTTTGCACCAACTATTTTAGCATATATCCTGTACATTAAAAAACTATACTGAGGAAGAATAACTTCATCCTTGGGATTCAAAAATAATTGACATAACATTTGAATAACCTCATCAGATCCAGCACCGCAAATAATTCTATCTTCATTGCATTTAAACTTTTTAGATATTTGTCTTCTTAAGGCATTAGACTTGCCATCTGGATACCTAAAAAAACTTAAATTTTTATTAGACAAAATCTTTTTAGCCTTTGAGCTGACACCTAAGGCTGACTCATTCGCAGATAACTTTACAACTTGATGAAATCTCTTAAGACTGGATTTACCAGGCTCATAGGTTTCAATATTTAATCTCTTAAATCTCATGGTAGCCAACTTTTATAAATTTTAAGCTCTTTATAAATAAAAAAACATTTTTTTATATAGTTTAAGTGTAATTATTTTAAAAATTGACATACTAAATAACTTCTAGTACAAAATTTATGCGCTGATTTACCTGAATTGCGAGCGCTTTAAAAAAACCGCTAAAAAAGTTTTTTTTCTCACAATTCAACTTTCAGCTTTTATTATGAATATAAAACAAAATATAAAAACGTTGATTGTTGAAAAACCACTCAAATTGGATTGTGGTCAGACAATTAATAATTTTCCTTTAGCGTATGAAACTTATGGCTCACTCAATAATGAAAAAGATAACGCAATTTTAGTATTTCATGCTTTAACAGGTGATCAATTTGTAACAGGTATAAATCCAGTGACCAAAAAGGATGGTTGGTGGTCTTATGCGGTAGGCTCTGGCAAGTCGATAGATACAGATAAGTATTTTGTAATCTGTGCAAACGTAATAGGCGGGTGTATGGGATCTTTTGGGCCTAGCCATGAAAATCCCAAGACAAAAAAAATTTATGGAACAAATTTTCCAGTCATCACAATTAATGACATGGTAAATGCACAAATTAATTTGTTAGATTTTTTTGGAATAAAAAAACTTTTTTCAGTTGTAGGTGGTTCAATGGGTGGAATGCAAGTCCTACAATTTATTAGTAATTATCCTGATAAAGCTAAAACAGCAATACCAATCGCTTGTACTTCAAGTCATTCTGCACAAAATATTGCTTTTAATGAACTTGGCAGACAAGCCATTGCAGCAGATTATAATTGGTCTGATGGAGATTATAATTCAAAAAACGTTGTACCCGATAAAGGATTAGCTGTAGCTAGAATGGCTGCACATATTACTTATCTCTCAAAAAAAGGGCTTCAAGAAAAATTTGGTAGAAAACTACAAGAAAGAGATGATCTAAAATTTGGTTTTGATGCTGACTTTCAAATTGAAAGTTATCTTAGATACCAAGGTTCAGTATTTGTAGATCGGTTCGATGCGAATAGCTATTTATATATTACTAGAGCAATGGATTATTTTGATTTAGTAAAACAATTTAATGGCAATCTATCTAATGCTTTTAAAAATACTAAAGCAAAATTTTTTATAATATCCTTTACCTCAGATTGGCTTTATCCAACACAAGAAAATAAAGATATTGTAATTGCCTTAAACGCAGTTGGTGCAAATGTGGGTTTCGTCGAAATTGAGTCTGATAAGGGGCACGATTCTTTTTTGCTAAATGTTCCCGATTTCTTAAAAGCTCTAAAAAATTTTTTAGATAAATCTTATGCAGAAAAACTTTCATGAAACCAGAGTATAAAATTATTTCAGATTTAATTGAAAAAGATGCAAAAGTTCTTGATGTAGGATGTGACGATGGAACTTTAATGGAATTTTTAAAAAAAAATAAAAATGTTAATATCAGAGGAATTGAGATTTCAAAAGAAAAAGTACAAACTTGTATTGCTAAAGGGCTAACTGTTATCGAAGGAAATGCAGAATTTGATTTAAAACAATTTCCAAATGACTCTTTTGACTATGTTGTTCTTGGACAAACTTTACAAGCTTTTATAAATCCAGAGATTGTAATTAAAGAACTTTTACGAGTTGGCAATAGAGCTATAGTAACTATTCCAAATTTTGGGCATTGGAAAGTAAGATTAAATTTATTATTTAAAGGAACAATGCCAATTACAAACTCTTTACCTCATGATTGGTATAACACACCGAACATTCATATGTGCACAATAAAAGATTTTGTAGGATTTTCTAAGATTATAAACTTTAAAATTTTTAAATCTTTAGCGTTAATTAATGAAAATCATTCTGATATCAATAACTCAAATCTTATTTTTAAAAATTTATTTGGAGAACTTGGTATATTTTTAATAGAAAAATAAATGAAAATTGAAATTATTAAATGTCTACAGGATAATTATAGCTACTTAATCATTGATGAAGAAAATCAAACCGCTTGTGTCATTGACCCTAGCGAGTCTGTACCAATAATCAATTATCTTGATAATTCAAAAATAAATTTAAAATTCATACTTAATACACACCATCATTACGATCATGTGGGTGGAAATCTTGAATTAAAAAAAAAGTATAATTCTAAGGTGGTTGGATTTATTGGAGATAAAAATCGTATACCCGAGATTGATATATCTCTAGAGGACAACCAAATATGGAAACAAGATAATTTTGAGGCAAAAATTTATCATGTTCCAGGTCATACATCTGGACATATCGCTTTTCATTTTTTTAAAGAAAAAAAAATTTTTACTGGTGACACTTTATTCTCTTTAGGGTGTGGTAGAATTTTTGAAGGTACCTACGAGCAAATGTATAATTCACTTAAAAAAATTAAATCATTACCAAAAGATACAGAAATATATTGTGGCCATGAATACACTTTACAAAACTCAAATTTTTGTATCGCCAATGACTCTGGTAATTTAAAATTAAAAAATAAAATACTAGAGATTAACAAGAAACTTAAAAATGCATTACCAACAATACCAAGTACTTTAGCTGATGAATTAGAATGTAATATATTTCTTAAAGCAAAAGATTTAGAAAGTTTTTCAAAATTGAGAGATTTAAAGGATAATTTTTAGTTAATAAGCTTGACTAAAGAAATGCCCTGACTATATTGCCTGATAAAAAAATCTATTTTATGTCATACGCAGTTATACAATCAGGTGGAAAACAATATAAAGTGAAGTCTGGTGAAATTTTAAAAATTGAAAAATTACCAAATTCAAAATCTGACACTAAAATTGAGTTTAATGACATATTGGCATATGGCGATAATAAAGTAATAGAAATAGGTTCGCCAACAATTCAAGGTGCCAAAGTTGAAGCAAACCTAATAAAAAATAGTAAAAATAGAACTGTACTTATTTTTAAAAAGAGAAGAAGACAAAATTCAAGAAGAAAAAATGGTCATAGACAAGAATATTCTATGATTAGAATAAATAAAATTTTTTCAAAAGATGGTAAAATTTTATCTGAGGCTGAGAAGATTTCTAAACCAACAAAAAAAGATTCTGAAAAAAAGGAATTGAGTAAATAAAGGAATAAAATATGGCTACAAAAAAAGCTGGTGGATCATCAAGGAATGGTAGAGATAGTGCCGGCAGAAGACTTGGTGTAAAAAAATATGGTGGTCAAAATGTTATTCCTGGCAACATAATTGTTAGACAAAGAGGCACTAAGATATTTCCAGGAGAAAATGTGGGTATGGGTAAAGATCACTCAATTTTTTCAGTAATAAAAGGTAAAGTTGTTTTTAAAAAAACAAAATCCGATAGAACTTTTGTTTCAGTAAAACCCAATTAATATTACAACTCAAAATAGCGTTGTATTATGAAATTCTTAGATCAAGTAAAAATTTATATTAAAGCTGGCAATGGTGGTGATGGCTCTCCAAGTTTTAGAAGAGAAAAATTTATCGAGTATGGTGGACCAGATGGTGGCGATGGTGGTAAAGGTGGTTCAGTAATTTTAAAAGCTGAGAGAAATTTAAATACTTTAATCGATTTTAGATATCAACAACATCATAAAGCAAAAAGAGGTAACAATGGTGCTGGACAAAACCGGACTGGTAAAAGTGGAGATGATCTCATTCTCAAAGTTCCATTAGGCACTCAGGTTTTTGAAGAAGATAATAAAACCTTAATTTTTGACTTTATAAAAATTGGGGAGGAGTTTGTGGCTGCTGCAGGTGGTAAAGGTGGTTTAGGCAATACTAGATTCAAAAGTTCAACAAATAGAGCTCCAAGAAAATTTACTAAGGGTACTCGTGGTGAAGAATTTACTATATGGCTTCAATTAAAAACAATTGCAGATGTTGGAATAATAGGATTACCTAATGCTGGTAAATCAAGTTTACTAGCAGCTATTACTAATGCTAATCCTAAAATTGCAAATTATGAATTTACAACATTAAATCCTAATCTTGGTGTGGCAAGCTACGATGATAAAGAAGTTACAATTGCAGATATTCCTGGATTAGTAGAGGGCGCACATAAAGGAACTGGTTTAGGAATACAATTTTTAAAACATATAGAGAGGTGTAAATCTCTTTTACACATGATCGATATAACAAGCGATGATATAAAAAAAAGTTATAATCAGGTAAAAAAAGAATTAAAGAGCTATAGTTCCAAACTTGCAAAAAAAAGAGAACTTATTGTTTTAAATAAAAGCGATTTAATTGACGATAAAGAAATGAAAAAAATTGAGAAAAATTTAAAAAAAATCACTAAATCAGAAATTATTACAATTTCTACAATAAAGAAGAAATATATTTCCAAAATTAAAGCAAAATTAGTTGGTTATGCATCTTAAAAATTCGAAAATTATAGTAATAAAAATTGGATCATCATTGATTGTAGATAGTAAAAAGAAGATAAGAAAAAAATGGCTATCTTCTTTTGCTAAAGATATTCAAAAACTAAAATCTAAAAATAAAAAGATTATCATTGTAAGTTCTGGAGCTATTGCACTTGGATGTAAAAAAATGAATTACAATAAATCAAATTTAAAGCTTGATAAAAGTCAAGCAATAGCCTCTGTGGGTCAAATCGAACTTATGAATTTATTTTCTCAAACTTTTTCAAAATTAAAGATTAATATTTCACAAATTTTGCTAACTTTGGATGATACCGAGGAGAGAAGAAGATCAATAAATGCTAAAAGGACATTTGAGAACTTATTTAAGTTGGATTACATACCCATCGTTAATGAAAATGATACTATTGCAACGTCAGAAATAAAATATGGTGATAATGATAGACTTGCCTCTCGGGTTGCACAGATAACTAATGCCGATACTTTAATATTATTATCCGATGTAGACGGTCTTTTCACAAAAAATCCAAAATTATTTAAAGACGCAAAATTAATAAAAAAAGTAAATAATCTAGACAAAGATATGAAAAAAATTTAC
Source organism: Candidatus Pelagibacter sp. (assembly GCA_052047495.1). Classification (GTDB taxonomy): domain Bacteria; phylum Pseudomonadota; class Alphaproteobacteria; order Pelagibacterales; family Pelagibacteraceae; genus Pelagibacter. Next base: position 1,968 of record JBNAKH010000001.1, on the reverse strand, counting down.
ATAAAAGGGGTAACAGAGTTTGGTAAAGGTGGGATGAATACCAAAATTGAAGCTGCTAAGATTTGTAATTTGGCAGGATGTAATATGATTATTGCAAACGGATTATATTTAAATCCAATACAACAAATTGAAAAAAAAAATATTTGTACTTTATTTGAGTCAAGAATATCTAAATTACATGCTCGAAAAAAATGGATAATAAGTTCTATTTCACCAAAAGGGACTCTTGTCATAGATGATGGTGCTAAAAAAGCATTAGTTGGTGGTAAAAGTTTATTGGCAGCAGGGATAATTAATTTATCAGGGAAATTTAACAAAGGTGATCATATAAAGATTCTAGATACTAAAAACAAAGAATTTGCGAGAGGTCTAAGCTCTTTTTCTTCTGAAGAAATAAATAAGATAATGGGTTGTCACTCAAATGAGATTGAAAAAAAACTTGGATACATAACAAAATCTGAAGTTGTTCATAAAGATGATATGGTCGAGGTTTAATGCAAAAACTACTAACTGATATCGGAAAAAAATCAAAAAAAGCTATTAATAATAGGTTAAGCACAAAAAAAAAGAACAAAGTTCTAAAAGATTATCGTCTTCTAATCTTAAAAAACAAAAAATTAATAATTAATGAAAATAAAAAAGATATTAAGAATGCCTCCAAAAAAGGTATTAAGAATAATTTAATCCAAAGATTAATGTTAAATGAAAAAAAAATAGTTGCGATAACCAATTCTATAAAAAAAATTATTAGTTTAAGGGATCCTACAAATGTCATTTTAGAAAAATGGAAAAGGCCAAATGGTTTAGTAATATCAAAAGTATCTATACCTATTGGTGTAATTGGCGTTATATACGAAAGTAGACCCAATGTTACAGCAGATGTTGCATCGTTATGTTTTAAGTCTGGGAATGCCGTCATTTTAAAAGGTGGATCTGAAGCTTATTATTCTAATCTTATTCTCGCAAAATTCTTTAGAAAATCACTAAAGAAAAATAACGTTGATGAAAATTTTGTTCAGTTTTTAAAACTCAAAAAAAGAAGTGTTGTTGATTTTCTTCTACAAAAAATGAGTAAATTTATTGATGTAATAATTCCAAGAGGTGGGAAAGGTTTAGTTAAAAAAGTACAGGATTTATCATCTGTTCCAACAATTGGTCATTTGGAAGGTGTTTGTCATTCTTATGTAGATAAAAATGCAAATCCTAAGATTGCGAATAAAGTAGTTCAAAATGCTAAAATGAGGAATACCGCAATATGTGGAGCAACCGAAACAATTCTTTTACACGAAAAAATAATTAAGAAATTTGGAAATGAAATTTTAAAAAATTTAGAAGAAAATGGATGTAAAATTATTGGTGATAATAAGATAAGAAAACTTTATGATAAAAAAATTCAGAAAGCTTCGATAAAAGATTGGTCAAAAGAATATTTATCACCTGTTGTATCTGTGAAATCAGTAAAAAATATAAATGAGGCTATAGCGCATATTAACAAATACGGAACCATGCATACGGATTGTATTATTACTCAAAACAAAAAAACAGCAAAAAAATTTTTAAATGAGGTAAAAAGTTCAATTGCTATGCACAATACTTCAACACAATTTGCAGATGGAGGTGAATTTGGGTTTGGTGGCGAGGTGGGAATCTCAACCAACATACTTCCACCTAGAGGTCCCGTAGGACTTAATCAACTTATCTCCTATAAATATCAAATCACCAGCAAAGGCCAAGTAAGGAATTAATTTGAATTTGAAAAAAAAAAAAATTGGAATTTTAGGTGGTTCATTTGATCCTGCTCACAATGGTCATCTAGCTATATCTAAAGAAGCAGTAAAAAGATTTAAACTTGAAAAGATTATATGGGCCATAACAAAAAAAAATCCTTTTAAAATAAAAAGTTCTTTAAGCCTGCAATCTAGAATTAAAGGATGTAAAAAGATTATTAAAAAAAATAAATTTATTGAG